>JANMME010000643.1:0-8562 GCA_031373015.1 Saprospiraceae bacterium | reverse complement strand
ACGCTTTTACATCGAAATAAACATTTCTACCAAGATTCCGTCCCTCTGGGACGCACTAAACTCAGCCAAAAGACACCACTTTGTTAGTAAGGAATCACTGCTTCACCACCCGCGCCATCGCATTCTCCGTTTGAATAAAATAAAGCCCAGCGGGCAAATTTTCCAAGTTCAAAACCGCCGTTGTTTCGTTGCCCAGAGATGCTGAATAAACCGCTTGGCTCAAATAATTCAACACCTTCAAGGTGCCGAGCGCCACGTCTGATTTTAGACTGAAAATACCACTACTGGGGTTGGGGAAAACGCGCAACGAAGTTTGTTCAAAAGGCTCTGACGTTTTGATTGTCAACGAATTGACTGCGTTGAACGTGGGAGGCATGAACGTGAAATTCCCTGTGCCATTCGGGTAACGCCCAAAGCTGACATCCGGCAATTGCTGACCGAAAGTGATCTCGTTGAGCACTTTGGAAGCCCCGTCAGAGAGTATCAGCAATTCGCCGCCAGCGCCCAGTTTGAAATTGGCGTGAAGTGGGCCCTGCAAGTCGTCGTTGTCGAGCCAAACAATGAGGAAGCCGTGTGCAGGTATGCTTACGTTGGCCGGGAAGGCCCATTTGTTGCGGTTGGTGGCATCGTCGGAGAGGTAGAGGCCGAAGAGGCTGATGGGACTGTTTGTATTGTTGTACAATTCGAGCCAGTCCTCTAGTTCGCCCGCCTCGTCCACTTCGCCATTTTCGTTGTCGGCCAAAAATTCATTGAGCACCACTTCGCCCACATTGGGCAAATCGGGTGTGGCGAGATAAAATTCATGCTCTGCGCGTGCAGGGCTAAAGGTGCTTGCTTGAGCATTTTCTGCATAAATGTAATACTGGCCTGTCGGGTCGGTAAGCAGGAACGATGCGCCAAAAACGCCATCGCCAGCGGCCCCGTCTTGATGTTGGCCGTCGTCGAACATGGCCGTTTTCTGAAAAACATCAGAAGTGTCGGCCCGCCATGCCAGTGTGACCGTATTGGCATTTTGTACCTGCGCGGTGACGCCAAAAGTGTTGGTGCCACTTCCGGCGATGTTCGAAATACTCGGCGCAGTGGGTGTGATGTTTGCATTGGCAATCAAGAAACTGTGGCGGGTGTTCATCAGGTCAGCGATTCCGGGGATGGTGCCAAACGGCCCACCGCCCCCAGTGGTTACGGTGTTGGTGACGTTGTCTTGGAAGTTGGCGTAGGTGTAAAACTTTTTGGTATCGGCCTGTACTGCCGCATCAATCACTGCTTGTAGTTCGAGGGCGCGGTCTTTGTAATCCGCTTCTGAGGCGAAGTTTTCAAATAGGATGGTTTTCAGGTGGGCGAGGTACATCCGCTTCCAGGTTGGGTTGGAGAGTAGTTGTTTGATGAGCGGACGGTTGCTGTTGGTAGATTGCGCCAATGGGTCGAGCTGCTTCATCTGCGTTAGACTGAGCGGCTGATTGCTGCTGAGTAAGGGGAAGGCGCCATAGCTCATGTTCAAGTCCCAAACCGTACTGAGCCAGCGATCGTTTTTGTCGTGGTAGAGGTAGTAGTTTTGAGCAAAAGCACCCGTGTAAGAGTCAAGATTCACAAGTACGTTGTTAAATGCGAGCATCCAGAGCGCGCGATCTACATCAAGGATATTCTCGGCGGAGTTGGGGTTGTTCTTGAGCGTTTCCATGAGTTGGAGCAGTTCCTTCCAGCCATAGTCTGATTGGATGTCGTATTTTGTGTAATAAAATGCGCTATCGGTGCTGGAGTACACAAGATCGGGGTAGTTACCGCCCGTGCCGGGCCCGCCAAAATCTTCAGGGTTGCATTTAAAAAACGGGTTGTTGCCATCGGTGTAGTAGTGATTGCGGAGGAATTGCTTGTTCACGCTTTCCACATTGCTATAAAGGCCCCAGTAAGTGCCGTTCATCCACACTTTGGCGTGGTTGGCACGAGGAGCGTCCATATATTTTCGGGCAATTTCGTAAGAGAGCGGTTCGCGCACGAAAGTCGGGTCAGAAAATCCATTCCCAAGTTTGATGTCCTTCACGCCGTTGTAATTTTGTCCTTTTTTGACAAAATTCAATTCGATGTGCAAGGGGTTTTTGGCGTTGTTGGCATTGTACGAGCTGTTGCCTTTGTATTTGACACCCACAGAATCAAAGAGTTGCCCGTTTATCTCTACCGATTTGGCGAGCAGGTAATCGCCATTGTCAATGGCTTTGAGCGAATCGAGTTTTGCGTCCCAGTTGTTTTGGAAAAACGTGATTTTGATTTCCTGCAAGGTGGCAGGTTCGTAAAAATTTTGCGCCGAAAGCGTACTACCGTAAAGGCATGCGACTGCCAAGGGGAGGAATTGAAATTTCATGGATACAGTTAGATAAGAACGGCATGAGTCCGTGGGGCGAATGTACCTCCAAAGGAAGGAGATGCCGAAAGGAAATCGGTGATTTGGCTAATATTTGCGGGATTGGACGCACAGCATGAGTCGCCCCGAATTTTGTAACAATATAAAATCGCACAGTATAAACATCAAAAAAGGGCCAAGTTTCCCCATATAGCATAATTTGAACCACAAAAGGCACAAAAGGACACAAAAGACCGTATCGTGTTACTTTTGTGCTCTTTTGTGCTCTTTTGTGCTCTTTTGTGCCTTTTGTGGTTCAAATTATATCAATCTTTGATGTTGCAACGGAACGGATCATTAATGTTTAAAATTCGGGGTGACTCATGTTATTGCTCAAAAACCACATCACGGCCAATCTATATCCCTCCAATCCCAACCCAACAATACTCCCCACACAATGCGCCGACAAATAAGAATGATGCCTGAATGGCTCGCGACGGTGTACATTGCTGATATGTACTTCAATTACCGGCGTGGAAATAGCCGCCACCGCATCGGCCAGCGCAATAGAGGTATGGGTCAGCGCACCCGCGTTGAGCACAATGCCGTCGGCACGTTTACCCGCCTCGTGGAGCTTGTCGAGCAGGGCGCCTTCGTGGTTGCTTTGGAAATATTCGAGTTCCGCGCTGGGCAGCTCGGCCTTCAAATCTTCAAAAAACGATTCAAAGCTTTGGTTGCCATAAATTTCAGGTTCGCGCGTTCCTAACAAGTTGAGGTTTGGGCCGTTTATGATGAGGATTTTCATGGGTGCAAAATTCTCTCTATTTTTGGACAAAAGTGTGGTTGTGTAAAAAGGGTTGACCTGAAAAAATGAGCCAAATTTTATTTCTTTATCGAGTGCCAGACTTTCCAAGTTTTAAAAACTTGGAAAGTCTAAGCGTGGAAAACGGAATAAAAGTCCGCCCTAAGTCTTGACTTAACCTTTTCGGCACAACCTCACTTTCAAAAAACAAGCCAGCACCTGTACAAACTATGCAAAAACTACTGCTCTCCATTTTCTATTTCTGCTTGTCTATCAACGCCTTGCCTGGCCAATCGGCCCTCGTGTCTGACCCGCTTTTCATCCGCTCCGACTATGGATACGAACTCATAGGAAGGTTGCGCGATCGTATTTTGGTCTTTCGTGACCGTTACGACAATTTTGTGGTGCAGGCTTTTGACGCTCAAATGCACCTCAGCTGGAGCAAAGACCTCGATGACCTCGACCACCGCGGGATGCGTGTGCTGGGCGTGGTGCCGGGGCGCAATGACTTTTCGGTGGTGTACCAAATGCGCCGCCGAGGCCACACCATCCTGCGTGTACACAAGTACGACCCCGGTGCCAACCTGATTGACAGTATGTTGATCAAAGACTATGGCGAACGGCTTTTCAATACCCCCGTGCTTGACCTGGTACACAGCGAAGACCGCAACTGCCTTGTGGTGTACAACACCGCCGAACGGGATCAAATCGAAGCCACTTGTTTTCTGCTCGACAAAATGCAGGTGCTGTGGGACACGACTTCCATGGTAGACGATGCTTCTGACTTTTTTGAAGACCGCCAGCCCGAAACAGCACTGAGCAACACAGGAGCATTCTTTTGGATAACAGAAAAAAACAACCGGAAAGGCAGGCTTGACCGGCACGAGCTCAAAATCCTTCAGTTCGACGGGGCAGGCATTCACACCAACCGCACACCGCTCGGCGGGTACTTGACCGTGGATTCCAGGTTCATTTTTGACAATCTGAACCAGTGCCTCAGTGCAGCAGGACTTTGGGCCGAGAAAGGCCGGGAGCGCGCCAACGGGGCATTTTATCTAAGCATTGTCCCGGGAGTGGATTCGGCGCAAGTGCTTCGTTATGAGCCGTTTGATGAGAAATTCGTATCCATCCTTCGGCAAAAAGATGTGGGGGAGGATAACCGAGGGATTGCCGATGCTCAACTGCGCGAATTGCTCCTGCGGCAAGATGGGGGCATTATTTTGGTGGCCGAACGCTATCACGAAATCCAGCGGGGCGCAGCAGCGGGGCGCGGATTTTTCCGCGACGGGATGCGGATGATCGTGGACTATTATTACGACGATGTCTTTGTGGTAGCGCTCCAGCCCAATGGGCAAGCTCAGTGGAAGAGCGCCCTGCACAAGAAACAATATTCACAGGACGATGAAGGCACTTTTTCTTCCTATTTTCTCATGCGGAATGCCGACAAAATGCGGTTCTTTTTCAACGACGAAATCAAATATGAAAACACTTGCAGCGAATATGTGCTGAGCGCTGCGGGCGAGTTTGACCGAAACAGCCTGCTCAATACCCTGAATCAAAGCCTGCGCCTGCGTTTTCGAGATGCGCTGCAACTGAACGCTTCGGAGTGCCTCGTGCCATCGGAGTACAGGGGGAGGTTGAAATTGGTGCTGCTGCGATTCTAGATGGAACACGGATGACGCGGATGAGACGCGGATTTCCCCAAATTGAATATAAATCCGTGAAAATCCGTGTCTCATCCGCGTCATCCGTGTTCCATCTGCCGTTTTGTCGCGTAAGTCCAGGGATCATCTGCCAAAGACTGCTGTTTTTCGGGCTGGCAAGTTGTTTGCCATGGGTGGTAATGGTCTTAAGCGGACAAATTTGTTGTCAGTTTGACACAAAATCATTTTTCCCATCATTTTTCCAGCTTTAATTCCCATGTTTGCGTCACTGAAAAACGCGGCGTTTTCAACTGTTCTTCCCCCACTCGTTTCTAATCGTATGTTTGATAATTATTTGATGTCGCAGCAGTCAGACGATGAGCCTGATTTCGTGCCACTTTTCTCGCTTGAAGAAGACGATGAAAAGGCGGGTGAGGTGTTCCCGGACACCGTGCCTCTCCTTCCGTTAAAAAATACTGTGCTTTTCCCCGGCATTGTCACCCCCATCACGGTGGGGCGCGACAAGAGCATCCGTGCCGTGCAACGCGCTTATGAAGGCGACCGTTACATTGGCGTGCTTTCTCAAAAAGACCTCAAAATCGAATCCCCCTCTGCCCGCGACCTCTACCGGGTGGGCACGGTGGCCCGCATTTTGAAGCTCCTCAAGATGCCAGACGGCTCCACCACGGCTATCCTGCAAGGCCGCAAGCGTTTCCACCTTGACGACCTGATGCACGACGACCCTTATATGGTCGGACAAATCAGCACCCTCGAATACGACGCTCCCAAAAACAAGCTCGAATTCCGAGCCATGATCAGCAGCGTCCGCGATGCCGCACGGCAGATTATAGAACTCTCGCCGCAGATACCATCCGAGGCCGTAGTGATGTTGAAAAACATCAACAACGACAACTTCCTGCTCAATTTTATTGCTTCCAACCTGGGCATCCCGGTCAACCACAAGCAGGAAATACTCGAAATCAACAACCTCAAGGACAAGGCCAGCGCCATTCTCCAGCACATGGATTCGGAGCTGCAACTTCTAGAACTCAAAGACCAGATCGAGTCAAAAGTGCGGGTAGACATCGAAAAGCAGCAGCGCGATTATTACCTAAACCAACAACTCAAAACCATTCAGGAGGAACTGGGCAACAACCCGCAAGAGGAGGAGATAGATGCCCTCGTACGTCGTTCAAAAAAGAAAAAATGGCCGAAGCCTGTAGAGGAAGCGTTTAACCGCGAGGTGAATAAAATGCGCCGCGTGAACCCTCAGATCGCCGAATACGCCATCGGGGTTAGCTATTTGGAAACCCTCCTTGAGCTGCCTTGGCAGGAGTACACCAAGGATCAATTTGACCTGAAAAAAGTTCAGCATGTGCTGGATCGCGACCACTACGGCCTCACCAAAGTGAAAGACCGGATCATGGAGCACCTGGCCGTCTTGAAACTTAAGGGCGACATGAAAGCCCCCATACTTTGCCTCGTAGGGCCTCCCGGCGTCGGTAAAACCTCGCTGGGCGCCAGTATTGCGCGTGCTTTGAAGCGCAAATACGTGCGCATGAGCCTCGGCGGCCTCCATGATGAGGCCGAGATTCGCGGCCACCGCAAGACTTATATAGGTGCTTTGCCGGGCCGTATCGTGCAATCTTTGAAAAAAGCGAAGGCCGGAAACCCCGTTTTCATCCTCGACGAAATAGACAAAGTGGGCAAAGATTTCCGGGGCGACCCTTCTTCGGCCCTACTCGAAGTGCTTGATCCTGAACAGAATTCCTCGTTTTACGACAATTACCTTGAACTCGAATTCGACCTCTCGAAAGTGCTGTTCATCGCCACCGCCAACACCCTGAGCACCATACAGCCAGCCTTGCTCGACCGTATGGAAATCATCGAAATAGCTGGCTATTCTCAAGAAGAAAAGGTTGAAATTGCCAAACGCCACCTGGTGCCCACGCAGCGAAAAGAACATGGCCTCAAGCCTGGGCAGGTTAAAATCAATGAAAAAACATTGGTCAATATGGTGCAGAGTTACACCGCAGAAAGCGGGGTGCGTAACCTGGCCCGAGAAATAGGTTCCGTGATGCGCTCTGTAGCAAAAAGAGTAGCCATGGAGGAAGATTACGATGTGACGGTGAAGCCCGAGCACCTGCTTAAAATACTGGGTCCAACCAAATTCGATTCGGAAGTTTACAAAGAAAAACAATCCTCAGGCGTAGCCATCGGCCTGGCCTGGACTTCCGTGGGCGGTGAAATTCTGTTCATCGAAGTCAGCCTCAACAAAGGCACTGGCCGCCTGCAACTTACAGGCAATCTCGGCGACGTGATGAAAGAAAGCGCTACCACAGCACTCAGTTACATCAGGGCCCATGCCGAAACGTTGGGCATTGATAACGAGGCGTTTGAAAAGAACGACATTCACATCCACATCCCCGAAGGGGCCATCCCGAAAGACGGCCCTTCGGCGGGCGTTACCATGCTTACCGCCATTACCTCCGCCTTCACGAACAGACCACTCAAGCCATTTCTGGCCATGACGGGCGAGATCACCCTGCGCGGCAAGGTGCTTGCCGTGGGCGGCATCAAGGAAAAAATCCTCGCCGCCAAACGCGCTGGCATCACGGAGGTAATCCTTTGCAAGGACAACAAAAAGCACGTGGAAGAAATCGAGCAGGAATACATCAAAGGCCTGAGTTTCCATTATGTGGACCGGATGGTGGAGGTGCTGGAGATTGCGATTGGGTTGGAAAAGCCGGTTGTTAAGAAGGCTATTGGAAATAGTGCTGTTAGAGCGAAGCGGGTTAGAGCGGAGGCTTGACGAATTGACGCAACCATTAGAACTCTCGATTTCAAGGGATTTTATAGATTGAAACATTTAGCAGGCGGCGCGGAGGTTACCTTCGCGCCGCCTGTTTTATTACCTTTGCCAACTCGATTTTTTTAGAAAAACATGATAAAGCATATTAAAGCCTCCAATTTGCTCTCGTTTGGCCCGGATGGGCTGGATTTGGAATTGCAAAATTTGAATGTGTTGATCGGGCCGAATGGGTCAGGGAAGTCGAATTTTTTGGAGATATTTGAGGTGTTACGATCACTACCTAGAAATGAGGAAGATAGTAATAATTTGAATGCTGTATTCAGCAGGGGTGGAGGCAAGTCAGAATGGGTTTATAAAAAAGAACGAATCCCAATTAGCGATTTAACCGTAGAATATTCTTTTGAAAATGGCCTTATAAGACATGAAATTTCTTTTGATATGGCTGAAGGGGCTGCCTTTTCTACAATTTACAAAGAAATTATTAAAATTACAGACAAGGTTAAGGCCAACCCATTTTTCTCTTTTTATTCAAAAGAAAACGACTTTGATGGATTCTCGATTTGGAACGAGGCAAAACAGGAATCTGAGTTTATAAATTCTGTCAAATTCAAGCTATCCGTCCTTGCCCAAAAAAACTTTTACAATAAGGGCATATTTTTACTTAATAGTGCTTACGAGCGTATTCGTCTTTATCGTGAATGGTCGTTTGGGCGCAACTCCATACTCCGCCGCCCTCAACCTGCTGATATGCGGAATGATCGCTTAGAACCAGATTTTTCTAATTTAGGGATGTTCTTGTCACGGCTACGAAAAGACCCGCCAACTAAGCGAGCTCTGATCACAACATTGCAGGATTTATATGAGGGCATTACTGATTTTGAGGTGATTGCAGAAGGAGGAGCCGTCCAGATTTTCCTGAACGAAGGAGATTTCTCCATCCCAGCCACCCGCCTTTCCAATGGTACTTTAC
>JANMME010000640.1:0-14310 GCA_031373015.1 Saprospiraceae bacterium | reverse complement strand
GTTGGCCGGATTAATGGCGTAGGAGCCCGTGAAAACCCCTGTGGCTTTTCGGGTATCCGCCATGCGCTCGATTTCCGTGCGCCCCGAAGTCCATTTGATGTAGCCTTCCACATCGCTGCGCTGGGCATCGGTCGTGAGGGTTTTGACCAGATCCAGTTCAGGGGCAATGACCATAAAGGTCGCGCCGTAAATGGTATCCACCCGGGTCGTAAATACCTCTATTTGCAAATTTCCGAAGCCCTCAACTGCAAATTTCACAGAAGCGCCCACCGATTTTCCGATCCAGTTCCGCTGTTGTTCCTTGATGGATTCGGGCCAATCTATCGTGTTCAGCCCTTCGAGCAGGCGATCTGCATAGGCGGTGATGCGCATTACCCATTGTTTCATGAGTTTGCGCTCCACAGGGTGGCCACCGCGTTCACTCACGCCGTCTTTTACTTCATCGTTGGAGAGTACCGAGCCAAGCGCAGCGCACCAGTTCACATACTCTTCCCCAGGAAAGGTGATGCGGTATTTTAGCAGGAAAAGTTGTTGTTCCTGCACGCCCCAGGTATTCCATTGCGCTGCCGAAATAGCCGGGATGTCATCGTCGCACACCGCACGTACGTCTGCATTGCCAGAAGTTGAAAAGTGTTTTTCTAACTCGCTGATGGGCAATGCTTTATCTGCATCGAGGTCGTAGTAATGATTGAACAGTTGGATAAAGATCCACTGCGTCCATTTGTAAAAAATGGGGTCGGATGTCCGTACCTCACGACTCCAGTCAAAAGAGAAGCCTATGTTGTCCAATTGCTCCCGGTAGCGGGCAATATTTTGCTCGGTGGTGACGGCCGGGTGTTGGCCGGTTTGAATAGCGTACTGCTCCGCAGGAAGTCCGAAAGAATCGAATCCCATGGGATGCAGCACGTTGAAACCGCGAAGGCGTTTGTAACGCGCAAGGATGTCGGACGCGATGTAACCCAGCGGGTGGCCCACGTGAAGGCCTGCCCCGCTTGGATAAGGGAACATATCAAGGATGTAATACTTGGGCTTAGCTCCTTGATTTTCAATTTTGTAAGTGCTGTTGTCAATCCACCACTTTCGCCAGGTAGGCTCAATTTCGCTCGGTCTGTATTCCACTATGCAAGAAGTTTTGAGCGGCGAAATTACTGCTTTTGGTGAAATTTAATTTTTGAACACAGCACCTTACATCTGGTACTTCACCTCTTCTTTCTCCGGCGATGTTACTGGAGCGCCAGTTTGTGGCATTTTGAAACTCTCCAAAGCCTCTTCCTCCCGGGTAGTGGGCGGCGCTGATTCAGCAGCTGTTGGCGGTTTTGCTTCAAAGAAGTTGACGCCATGGTCGAACCAATTCAGAAGGTCTTCGACCAAGGGTTTTTCTTCAACCGCAGCCTCTAAATCCGTGACGCCCAATACTTCAGCGCCAATAAAACGCCCTAATTGGAAGTAGGCCTCCCATTGGATCTTGTCAAAAAACTGGTCGCTCGTAGGCTCGTGCGGGAAGTCAGGGTGGTAAATTTTATACTTGTAGGTACCGTATTTCAACTCGTCCCTTTTGTCCAGATCGGGCTTGCCTTCCGGCGCGCGCACGGAAGATTTGACGTAGACGAAAGTGCCAATAGGGCCGGCCGCATTCCGCTCCTTTTCTGAATAATTGACGATCTTCTTGCCGTCTTCCTGAGTAGGGTCGGCCACTTCTTCCCAACATTTGTAAATATCGGCCACCGCATAGCGTTTTGCAGAATATACCTGTGAGGGGCGTGGCCGGATAATATCTTCGGGTTGTTCGTGTTCTCGAAACCTGATCTCAAGCCCCATCTCGTTGCGGGCACGGATGATGAAGTTGTTGAGGTCTGCAAAAGCATATAGTTTGTCCTCCGCAGCATCTACCGATATGATGAGCCTGCAACCCCGGCGAAGCAGTTCGTAGGCACCAAGGTTTTCGATGTGGCCTCCATCGGAGATATTGATCATTTTTTTCTCAGAGCCGATGCGCCCGAGCAGCTCGTAGAAAAAGTACAGTGGCCACCATACGATGGCACGCGCTTTTACCAGGACGAGCGGATTGGATATCCAAAATCCGAGTCGAAAGTTGAACAGCGTCACCAACAGGCTCAAGACCTTGTTGGAATACATGCCCATACCTGGGTTGACGGCTGCCGCCGAAATCGTGACAGCTGCGGGGAGGGTCATTCGTTGGTAGTCGAAATAGCGGTCGGTGGGCACATAACCAACCAGTTTAGAGCCGCAAAAGAACGGGCTGAGCAAAAAATAGTCGCTCGTTTTAGTGCCTTGAAAAGCCTCATCCTTTTGAGGGTTCATCAGATTCAGGCAGGTATTGATAAGTGGGTACGGGCTGATGTAATCTTTTGGGTCTTCTGATTTTGCGTCAAAAACTTTCCTCAAGGGCATATTGTCGTGGTCGCCCGAATAGCGCAAGAAAAGGTCGGCCAACTGTTTGCGGTAAAATCTGTGGAAACTCAACGCGTTGGGGTTGGTAAATAAGCCAATGAAAAGAAGCGTAATGGCAATAATGCCGTACGTCACTTTATCGTCCAGCGGAATGTTGGCTATGCCTTTGTAGCCAACGATGACCACCCAGAAATAAAGCAAAAGCGCAATTCCAACAATTATGGATTCCACCCGGTTAAAGATTTTGGATATGCCCAAGTTGAAATTGAGCACAATATTCACCAAAAAATGAACGGCCAACAGCCCACCCGCAATCGCCACCGCCCACCAACTCAGGTCGTGTCCTGCTAAAAAACTATACGCTGCAAATGGGCTTTCCCCCAAACTACTCGCACCAATGAGGTAAAGGCAATAGGCAATCCCGATCACAATAGCGGGGCTGACAAGGCTCATCAACCAGCTGACCACAAAAGCGATGATGAGCAAAAGCATGTTTCCATTTTTACCCAACAAACCCGTGTGTGGCACCCAATACTCCCCATGTTTGCGCATGCCTTCGATGTGGTCCGCACTGAAGAGTTTGCTATAATCGCCGGTCGCTTTGGCCGTTCCTTGCACATAAGCATGGACATACCCTCCCCCCGACACTGTGCTGATGTAATCGGCCTTTTGCAAAATTCCGTACTTGTTGAGCGTTTTCAAAAAGCCCAAATTGATGGTAGCGGAGCGGATGCCCCCACCCGAAAGGGCGATGCCGAACCAGTTGGGCTTCTCGGTTGTGCCATGCTCAATGCCTAGTTTCTGGCGGCGCAGGCGCAGGTGTTCCTGTTCTTTTTGGATGACTTCTTTGCAAGTAATTGGTTCCATTGTATTGGAAGGTTGAGAGGTTCAGGGGTTTAGAGGTTCGGGAAAAGAAAGTATCGGGAAAGCTTGTGCGGCAAATTCCCGCAGCTGCCTATCTTGCGGCAAATTTGGGAATAAAAAACAATTTACGCTAAAAGAACTAATCCGAACCCCTGAACCCCCGAACCACTCACCTATGCGCGTCCTAGTTTTTGGAAAACAGTACAAAGAAAAAGACCGACCTCAGGTGCAGGAGGCATTCGACGCGCTCCAAGCCGAAGGCATCGAAATCAGTGTGTTCGAGCCATACTTGAACGATATCCGCAAGGAAGTTCAATTGCCCAAATCCTTCGAACCTTTTTCTGGATATGAAAACTTTTGCACCCAAAGCATTGATTTTGTGATGGTTCTGGGCGGAGACGGCACGATGTTGGCAGCCACAACCCTGGTGCGCGATTCGGGTGTTCCGATGCTCGGAATCAACCTTGGCAGGCTTGGCTTCCTGGCCAGCATTGACAAAACACAGGTCCGCCAAAGTGTGGGGATGCTCGCCAAAGGGCAATATCGCATTGATGAGCGCAGCACGATCTACCTGGAGAGCAGCCCGCATATTTTTGGGGAAATGCCCTTTGCCCTCAATGACTGTACCCTGCTCAAACGCGACACCTCCTCCATGATTACCATCCACACTTTTTTGAATGGCGATTATTTGAGCTCCTACTGGGCCGATGGGCTTATTGTAGCCACCCCCACGGGCAGCACGGGCTACTCGCTGAGCTGTGGCGGCCCCATTATTTTCCCCAATTCGGGCAATTTTGTCATCACCCCAGTTGCGCCGCACAACCTCAATGTCCGCCCCCTCGTGCTATCCGACGAGTCGGTCATTTCGTTTGAAATCGAAGGTCGGGCCGACAATTTTATCTGTTCGCTGGATTCTCGTTTCGAGCTCATCGGCACCCACCACCAGTTGGCGGTGCGCAAAAATGATTTTCCCATTAGGCTGGTGCAACTGCAAGACACCACGTTTCTCAATACCATCCGGGCAAAGTTGGGATGGGGAGAGGATGTGAGGAATTGAAGACTGATGAATGAAGGAATTTGGCGAGGGAATGTCAAAATTTCAGACCTTTCGCAATTAATAAAAAATCATATACAAAACCTTGTCAACTATGCAATCTCAAAGCGCTCAAGATTTCTGGATTCAAATCATAAACGACTTGATAGAAGGTAATCAAGTTGAGGATGCCATAAAAGGGCTTACTGATCTTGATAAAAAAACGAATGCCGGAATCAACAAAGACGTCTCTCTGATTTCCTCTAATTTTAGGGAAGTTCAAAAACAGTTTGACGCTCAGATGATTGGCTTCCCGGAATACAATCAGTACAAAGCACGCGCCCGCAACGCACTCTTGAATCTGACTTCCGACCTTCCACGCCGGCTGGATCTCAACGCGCGTATCCAAGGTGGACCTTCGCTCAAATTTGAAGTGCCTGACACCATGACGCTCGAGGCCGTGTTGGGCCAAACAAGCCACCTACTGAAAATCGGCTGGCTCGATAAGGCTCGTTCAGCAGCCAATGCGGTGTGCCGGGTAGTATGCGAAAGCGGGAAAGTAGGCACGGGCTTCCTGACTCAGGATGGCTATATTTTTACCAACAACCATGTCCTAGGCTCGGAAGCCGAGGCCAATACGGCCCGTGTCGAATTTGACTACGAAGAAGGTCGGGCTGCGAAATCCTATCAACTGGATGTTTCCGATTTTAAAACCAGCCCCCAAACGGAATACGATTTTGCAAGAGTCAAGGTAGTAGATCGCGCCGATGCTCCCCTCAACAAATGGGGCTTTGTGGAGTTTGAGCGGGAAACCCTGCCCATTGTCGGGGAGGCGGTTACCATCATCCAACACCCTGAAGGTCAGGAAAAGCAGATTGCACTAACTGCCAACAAGGTGATTAGCCAAATGAAACAATATCTTTTTTACGAGACCGACACCAAAAAGGGCAGTAGCGGCTCTCCCGTTTTCAACAACAACTGGAAGGTGGTAGCTATCCACCATGCTGGCAAGAAAATAGAGGATGGAGGCTTGGTCATCAACGAGCAAGGGACTACCGCAGCAGCCAACCGAGGTATCCTTTTCCGTGATATTTTTGCTTTTATTGGAAAATAGAGGTTAGGTTGGTTCGTACGGCGGTTGAAGTAATCCGAAGGCTCTGTGTCGTTGGAAAAAAGTGGGTTGGTTAGATGGCTCAAAGTATACGATGACTTTGAGTCAGCTTTAAGCAACTTCGAGTTTATAGAAATTAACATATTACAGCACCCATAGTTATGCAAAATGCACAAACCCTCGTCCTTGAAACTATAAAGGGGCTTATCGAAGAAAATGAAATTAAGCAAGCTTTCGATATGCTAAAGGACTTGGATAAACAAAGCGATGCTAACATTTGGCAAGATTTGGCACTCCAATATAGTAATTATCGCTCCGCACTTAAGGCTTTCGGGCAGCACCAAATCACTTATGAGGAGTTTATGCGGTATGAAACGAAAACCAAATTTGCACTTATAGAATTGATGCAAGATATCCCTCGGAAAGTACTTGTGAATGCTAAGATCCATAGCGAAAGGGCTTACCAATATGATGTTCCAGACAACATTAGACTTGAAAAACTATTAGGTTCACGTAGCAATTCTGCCAAAGTTGATTGGCTTGAAAAGGCTCGAAAGGCGGCTATTGCCGTTTGCCGTATTGTATGCGGTGAAGAATACGGTACAGGTTTTCTTGCAGAAGGTGGTTATGTTTTCACTTCAAATCACGTTATTCGTTCGGCCGAAGATGCAAAAAACGCGCGTTTGGCATTTAATTATGGATTAGGGAAAGCAATCATTTCCTATACATTAGATGTCTCGGATTTCCATTGCAGCCCTCCGGACATTTATGATTTTGCACGAGTAAAGGTGCTTGACCGCAGCGACGAACCACTAAGTCAATGGGGGTTCGTGGAATTTGATGCCAAAACAATTCCGCAAGTTGGAGAAGGCGTTACTGTAATCCAGAACCCCATGGGGGAGGTCAAGCAGTTCAAGTCAGATGAGGTGTTAGGGCATTTGAATCAGTACCTCTTTTACACTACTCAGACCGAACCTGGAAGTAGCGGCTCTCCTGTGTTGAATAAGGATTGCAAAGTAGTCGCAATCCATCATGCTGGGAAAATGATGTCTGAAGGTGGGTTTGTTATTAATGACAAAGGCGACCGTGCAGGCGCCAACCGAGGTATCCTTTTCCAAAAGATTTTTGCTTTTATTGGAAAATAGTGTTTAGGCTGGAGTCGCCAGCCTAAGCCCACAACAAATCAACAACTTTTAGCTTAATTATCTGATCATGCCATTACCCAAACCACTTCCAGAAGTAAAAAAAGATTTGGAGGGATTCCTTCAGATTTCAGATCCCTCCAAAGCCCTACAATACCTGCAGGGTTTGCTCCCCGACAGCTCTGAAAAACGAACCCAAACCATCCTGCTTGAAAGCCGTCTGGGTCAGGCGAACAAGGCGCATCAAAACGGGCAAATCAAATTTGAAGACCAACAATTGGTGATTGCCAATGTGGTTGCTGCCATTCTGGACATGACAAACGGGCTGTCGGAAAGCGATTTTGACACTAAACCCTCGGCCTCAGCGCAGCCTCCTGTCGCTGCCGTGCCCAAGTTCGTGGTGATCTACGCCCTCGAAGACGAACCGCACTGCAAGATGCTCAACAAGCACCTCAACGTGCTGAAGTTCCTGAAAAAAATCAATGTCTATAACGTGAACGAGAATCTGGGGGGAGGAGACCTTGTGGCACGAGCAAAGACCGAAATGGCCGATGCAGACTATCTCTTGGTGCTCATTACCCCCAACCTTTTCAATTCCCCTGACTGGTTTCCATTCATGTACGACGCACTCGGCGAAGGTCGGCGAATGATACCGCTGCTGATTGAAAAGTATGAATTTGGAGGCATTGGGCTGGAGAAACTTAAGTCGCTGCCCTCGATGGGCAAGGCCGTATCAGACTTTGCCAATGCCGATTCGGCATACGCGGATATCGTTAGCGAATTGAAGAAATTGCTCCCAAGATGACGAATTTTCATTCTCTGCCTTTGATTTCCTCTGCGTTCCATACATTTGCGGACTTTTTTCGGAAGGGTCTTGCGGCCTCCGTAGCACAAAAACACCCGCTCACTCAATAACTCACTCATTTTCAAGAGGTATGCAAAGCAAAGGCGTAGTACGTTTTTTCCTCATTGCACTCACTATCGTGTGCCTGTACCAGTACCTGCTCGTCATTCCGACGAACAGCATAGAATCCGATGCGCGAGCCTACGCGAAAGATTGTTCTGGCAAAACCCCCTCACCCGGCTGGCAAGCATGCTATGCCCAGTATCTGGATTCCCTCTCTACGGAGACCGTTTTTGAAATCCCGCTCATCAAAAAATTCACTTATGCCGACCTGAAAAAAAGCCAACTGGCCATGGGTCTTGACCTCAAAGGCGGCATGAGCGTTTTGCTTCAGGTGGATTTGCGCGACTTTCTGAAAAGCCTTTCGGGCAATAGTTCAGACCCGGCGTTCGCCAAAGCACTTGACCGCGCCGCCGAACTTCAAAAAACGAAGCAAGGCGACTACATCACCCTTTTTGCACAAGCATGGAAGGAAGTAGGGGAAGGCCGCTCGCTGGCATCTATTTTTGCCCGCAACGAAGCCAGCGGCATCAAGTTCGATGCCCCCGATGCCGACGCGCTCAACACCATCCGCACCCTGGCCAATGGTACGGTAGATGAGACCTACAAACGCCTCAAACAGCGTATTGACAAACTCGGCGTGGTGCAGCCCAATGTCAGCCTCGACGCTGCCCGCGACCTCATACAAGTCGAACTGCCCGGCATTGACAATCCCGCTCGTGCCCGCACCATGCTCCAAAGCCAGGCAAAATTGGAGTTTTGGGAAACCTACCGCATCCAGGATGCAGGCATCATCCAAGCTTTCACCAGTGCTGACGACCTTTTGAAGGCCAACAAAGCGGCGGTGAGCGGTCAGGTGATCGAAAAAGACACCGTTTACGAATATCCCAAAGGCGCTGATGGACAAATAGACAGCACCAAGGAGAAAGTTCCCGTGATCACAGATCGTTTGAACACCGACTCCGTGGCTGGTCCACTTATCTCGCTGATGAGCCTCAACGGCCAAGGCGGCTCCGTGTTGGCTTGGGCGGACAAGAACAAGATGCGCCAAATTGACACCTTCTTGACTCGCCCCGACGTGCGTGCCAAATTCCCAGCCGACCTCGCATTCCGCTGGAGTCGCGAGCCGGTGGACGATGCACAAGGCGCTACAGAGAGCCTCAATGGCAAATACGAACTTTACGCAGTCAAAAAACGCTCTGGTTCTGACAATGCTCCCCTTGATGGATCCGTCGTCACCATGGCCCGCGCCGATCCTGACCCTACCACTGGAGAAATTCAGGTGAGCCTGCAAATGAACAACGACGGCGCAAAAATTTGGGCCGACATGACCACGAAAGCCGCCAACAACGGCAACCGTGAAGTCGCCATCATGCTTGATGATGAAGTAGTGAGCTGCCCAAGGGTAATAAATCCCATTACCGGCGGAAGCACCTCCATAACGGGTGGATTCAAACTCGAAGAAGCACAAGATTTGGCCCAAATACTTCAGGTCGGCAAACTCCCGGCAGGCACACATATCGTGCAGGAAAGCCAGGTTGGGCCTTCGCTGGGCGCCGACAATATCAGCAAATCATTGATCACGATGATATTGTGTGTGCTGTTCCTTTGCGCTTTCATGGTGGTGTACTACAACAAAGGTGGTTGGATAAGCGTGATCGCCTTGCTCGCCAACATCTTCTTTATTCTCGGCACCTTGGCATCCATGGGTACGGTGCTCACGCTGCCTGGCATTGCCGGTATCGTACTCACGCTGGCTACGGCGGTGGATGCGAACGTAGTTATCTATGAACGCATCCGGGAGGAATTGCGAAATGGCCTACCCATGGCCAAAGCGGTTTCAACCGGCTTCACCCGGGCACTCTCGGCAATTATTGACGCAAACGTCACCGTACTGCTCACTGCTGCCGTACTTATATACTTCGGCCTTGGCCCCATCAAGGGCTTTGGCACGGTGCTTTTGATCGGTGTGCTCTGCTCATTATTCACGGCTGTCCTTGTAGGCCGCTACATCACAGAATGGTGGATCAGCAAGGGCCGGGAAATCAACTACAGCCACACATGGTCTGAAAACTGGCTGGTGGGTTTCCACTACGATTGGATCGGAAAGCGCAAATACGCTTATGCATTCTCGCTTGCAATCATTGCAATTGGCGTGATGTCGTTCTTCAACCGCGGCTTCGAATTGGGCGTAGATTTCAAAGGTGGTTATTCCTATAATATTCAGTTTGACAAGCCTGTAGAAATCGAGCAATTGCGTGCCCCGCTGAGCACGGCATTTGGTGGCAATCCGATCATCAAAGCCGTGAACACAGCGAATACCTACAACATTACGACTTCTTATCTGATTGATGAGCAAGGCCCTACTGTAACGGATCGCGTTTCTGCCAAGCTCCACGAGGGCCTCACCGCAGCTGGAATCACCACCGATCTTGAGTCGTTCAAAAATACCAGCAGCAGCGGCACCCACATTGTTTCGTCCAGCCAGGTAAGCGCTACGGTCGCTGACGATATCCGGAACTCCTCGTTCTTGGCAGCGGTATGGGCATTGGGACTTATTTTCTTGTTCTTGCTCATTCGTTTCCGTCGTTGGCAGTTCTCCCTTGGCGCCGTACTTGCATTGTTCCACGACGTGCTCATCACGCTGACGTTCTTCACGCTCCTGCACGGCCTCGTGCCTTTCTCGCTTGAGATTGACCAGGCCATCATTGCATGTATCCTTACTGTTATAGGTTACTCCGTGAACGACACCGTGATCGTGTACGACCGTATCCGTGAATTCATGGGCATGTTTGCTGGCCGCAAGAAGGAAGAAGTGTTCAACATGGCCATCAACACCACCCTGAGCCGTACGCTTATCACCTCGGGCACTGTGTTCATTGTAGTGCTCCTCCTGTTCCTCTTTGGCGGCGGGGCCATCAAAGGTTTTGCTTTTGGTATGCTGATGGGTGTGTTCTTTGGTACTTACTCTTCCATTTTCGTGGCTTCGGCACTGGTGGTAGATTTCACGAAGGAAGATGTGATTTCTGGCAAGGTCGTTCAGGCAACTCCAGCGAAGGCTGTTGTAGAGAAGGCGGCTAAAGGGAAGAAGGAAAGGGTTTAAGGACGTTTTACCCGCCGGAGCTAAAGCTACGGCGGATAAACATTAAAATACGCAAAGCCCCTGCTCGTAATGCGAGCAGGGGCTTTGCTTTTCTCACGATTCTCTAATTTCGCGCCCCTCGCTCTTTTCGCCTTCTTCCTTAACTGCTTTCTTACCGCATCACCACGAGCTTGCCCTGCTGGATGATCTGAACTGCCGCTAAATCTTCTTTGCAGTTTCACACAAAAAAGCCCCGCCGAAGCAACAACGGAGCTTTTTTCTTCAAGAATACTATAACTTCATTGATGGACATTCACTTCAAAAACACCCTCTGAAAAATGTACTTCTGGAGAGTAGTTTGTGTTTGCTTCTCCTTGGGGGCTTATTCGGTATGTGACATCGAACTTCCCCTTAATTTGGATTGAGTCAATCGACTCGATCCGTACCCAGTTGTTCTTGGTTGTGTCTGGGTAGAACACGGTGCTAACTAAATCATCATACTGTAAAGAATATTGATTTGCCACTTTTACCCAAGTCAGAGCGCCGTTTATGGTTATCCACTCTCCTTGACTTACCTTGTATAAACCTACCATGTAAGGCAAATAAGAAAAGCTGATACCCTCCCTTTGTACGTTATCAATTTGATCAAAAGTGCCGAACGAGATAGTACATTCAGGGTCGGGATCATGATGTGAAGCAATCCCGGACGCTTCCCAAACCTCGCCGTTACGAAGCGCCTGAACCTTTCCATAGGTTTGTGAGCCTTTCCAGTAGTTGCCAAGCGGCCAAACCGGTTCTACTTTTTCTTCTTTTTTGCAGGAGAAAACAAGAGTTATGGCCAAAAGTATAATGATGACTGATGTAGATTTCATAGATCTTTATTTGAGGATTATAAGAGGAAGGTTTGTTTTTTGATCCTCTGTGACAAGAGAAACCCAATAGAAACCTGATGCAACGTCTTCTATGTTTCTTTCAAATGTGCCCTCTCCGGGAACTAAGGTTTCGCTGCCCAGTTTTCGGATCAATTCACCTCTTGCATTGTATAGTGAAACACCCAATTGGGCTTGCTTTGCAACAAACATTTCCATCTTAAAGTACCCTGAGGATGGGTTTGGGGTTATGCTGGCCTTCATTTGTGTAGGCACTGACGAAAAAAATCGTTCTCTTCCTCCACGCATTTCAGAACATCCGGCGCAACCATCCGTAACTACTTGCCGAGTTGATGTAAGTACAAGGCCATCGGCAGAGGTAACCTTGACATGAAGAAAGAAAAAGGGGCAGGGGCTACTCGGCGGAAGGCTTACTTGTATTTGTTGTCCAGAACCCAAATATACATCGGGGGATTGATAAGTAAAGATTCCAGATGTATTTTGCCACCACTCTACCGTATAGGGGCCGACGCCCGGAAGTTCTGCCGTCGGTGGAATTATCGTAACCGAATAATTTTGATCAGGATGCAACGGATGACAAAGAATAGCTGAGCCCACCAAGGCAATGTTAAAATCTCGGCTTATAGTGTACCCTGCCACAAAACAGCCATTCTTGCGAAGTATGCTGGCATTGTTGGCCATAATATAGCCCGTCTGTTCGCCAAGAAAGGTGACATCTGGATTGGAATAATTTAGTATCCGTATGGCACTTGGATTATTTTGGCGTTTTATTGCCTGAATAGTTAGCCTATCCACGCCATCGGCCTGAAACCTATAACCATGCTCACAAACAAGCTGCTCGTCACCACAGGTGGTACAAGGGACATTCCAACCTGAATTATGTCTCGCACCCATCAAATGGGACAATTCGTGGGGCAAAGCCCACACCGGGGAAAAGAAAAATGGTATTTCTATTACACAATGCCGACTTGCAAGGCCAACGTTAGGGAGAAAATCTTCAAAGATATTCGCCTGACCAGCAACTTGGTCTCCATTTGGGTTGAAGAACCCCTGGTTTGTTACTAAAACCGCCAAGTCCGCTTTATAATAATCTAAAGATTGATTGACGAAATTATCGGCAGCAAAACTATCGAGAACTATACCAATGCTGGCACTTGGAAGGTAGCTTGGATCGTACTCCATCCATCTAAAACGAAACCTTTTGTTTGGGATGTCACTACGTTCAAAAGCAAAATTATTTATGTTCTCGCCCCATTGAATCCAAGCATCAAAGTTGTTACTACCTGTAAATTTCTGCGCACTGCTTGTGCTAAAAAATAATACATCTACTCTTGCCTGACAAGTGTCGTATTCATAAGGACACTCCTCTGGACTTGTACCTTCGGGCGGTGGCGGCATCACACCGTCCTCGCTTACGAAAAAGCCCATGTCTTGTTTTATCAACAAACTGTAATTCTCCCGGAACGGCAGAATCGTCCAGGTTTGACTGTCGGTCTGTATAAGTCCCGACATTCGACCAGCAGAATTGTTGAGCATGAAATAGCCAGAGCCATTAATCGTACCAGCCCAATTGTAGTTCAAAACGCTTTTAGATTGGGCATATGCAGCATCTGCAGTCAAAACAAGATTATTCGAGTTAGGTACTTCAAAAGTTACCGAATGGCCGTCGTAGTAGTCCAAAACGTCACCCACCCAGATAAGAGTGACTGAGGTGGTGGATTCAGAGCCAAGATGCTCTTGGTAAAATGTATTTTCAGATTCGGTCAAGGTGATCTCTCCCTGTTGAAGCGAACGTATCAAAGATGGTTCTTGTGTTTGGGCTTCAACAACGGGTATCCAAATCACAAAAAGGGCTAAAGGGAGAAGGGAGAAGGGAGAAGGGAGAAGCTGGGCAAATTTTCATAATAAGTGGAATGTTTTAGGACGTGAGAGAATGTTAGCAAAGGTAATCATTTAACTAAGGATTCGGGGTCGCTTCTTGTTAAATTTCATCTTATGACCTCATTTGGCATTTACGCCAATGCCATCACCTGAGCTGTAAAATTGAACTGTGCCTCATGAAAATCTGCGTAACATCTGTGTAAAGCACCTGCGCAACATCCGTGCGAAACATCCCCACGAACCCTGTTGAAAAAAAATCCCGCAAAATGTTTTTTGAGAAAACATCTCTGCTACTTTCGCCAAAGGTTTTGGAAAGGATAGAGACATCCCTTTCCGCCGCATATTTTCTAGCATTCAAATCAAAACGTAACTACAACATGAACGCATTTTTATCACTTGGTCGCTGGCTTTTCGCCATTCCTTTTGCTATTTTGGGGCTGATAAACTTTCTAAGCACACAGATGATGATAGACGCTTTTGTGCCCAATTACATGCCCTTTCCAGCGGTTTGGGTGCTGGTTGGCGGGGCCGGATTGGTAGCCGCTTCGATCAGTATGCTCATCGGAAAATATGACAAGCTCGCCTGTACCCTGCTGGCGATTTACCTGTTGGCGATGGTGGCATTGGTCCACATCCCGGGAGCCATGGCGGGCAGCATCAGCGCGCAATTTCTGTTGTTCAAAGACCTGGCGCTCGCTGGCGCAGCCATGATGTACGCCCAGCACCTGTCGAAAGACCGCTCGGTGATTGGGTGAATGTCATTTTAAACCGCAAAATGTAAAACAGGAGAACCGCAAAATTTAAAACAAAGAGGCGCCAAGCACTCAAATTATCCAAAATATTGGCCCTCTTCGAGTCAAAAAACCACGGTTTTAAATTTTGCGGTTCTCCTGTTTTACATTTTGCGGTTTAATCAATGCCTCGTTTTTACTACCTTCTCCGCGCCACACGCTGGCTTTTTCTGGCATTTTTCCGCGCAGCATGGCATTTC
>JANMME010000594.1:0-2410 GCA_031373015.1 Saprospiraceae bacterium | reverse complement strand
AAGGGTCACATCCTTAATCCCCGAGGTGTTCCAGGTCACGGTAGGGTTCTGTTGGGTTGAAGTTGAAGGAATTCCTCCAGGGAAAGTCCAAGCCCAACCGGTGATGTTGCCTGTGGAAAGGTCGGTGAAAGCGACGGGCTGACCTTGGCAGCCGGGCTTTGGCGACCAATCAAAACCTGCGACGAGCGGCGGCGGCGGCGGCCCGCAAGCCTGGAGGCATCCGCTGTTGACTTTGGATTGTATATAGGCGTTGATTGCGTCCGTGGATTGGTCGCTCCAAGAAGTGCCTTGTGATACGGAAGGGCACATGATGTATTGAGGAGGCGGACAGCCAGCATCGTGGCCGCTGCTCCAGTTGTGGCCCAATTCGTGTGAAGTAAGCACCCGCAAGTTATTGGCGTTACCCGAGAAGTCTTGCAAACAGTGGTACTTATTGCTGTTGCAAATGCCATTCAAGTAGGCGATGCCTACTGTGCCTCCATTAAAATCCCGATTGGTCCAGAGTTCACCGTTGTCAAAGGGCACTCCAAAATTACCAGCATTGCCCCAATCACGAAAGCTTCCAAGCAGCGTGCCAGCGTCCGTAGACTGTGTCCAGGGGTCGGTACCGGTGACAACGAACTGCGTAACGATCACATATTCTATATCATGGGTAAAATTGCCCGTATAGTCGCCCTGAACATCGTTGAGGACACCAATATTATGGTTTTCTACGGCCGGAACTGACCCGTATTTATCAAGCATCTTTTTGTCAGAAGCAATAGCAATCTCAAGTTCATAGCATCCGGAGTTCTCCGCACCGTTTCCTTTGGATTTTTCAATCGCTTCCAAATGCTCAAGCTCCATTTGAGCTGCAGTCATCCCGCAGGCATCGGGGGCCAAGGTCAAAGCCGCGCTTTGAGGGTAAATGACAAAAAGGTCGTGTTCAGCGCCCGGCTCGTAATACCATAGCGGCTCAATGTAATAGCGCACGGACCCTTCTTCTACAAAGCCGTAAAGAAATTCGCCATTGATCGTAAGGCGCAGATTTCCGCCGCTGTTCATTTCAAAGCCTTTGAAAGCGATATTTAGCTTTGGATAGGTGGCAACAACCCCCTGTGGCGTTTGAACCTGCAAGGAATAATTGTCCGAAACAACCTTGCTCCGAGTCAAGTTTAATTTCCAATGGTGCGCTCCGACCTGAAGTTCGGCAGGCGTACTGAGATTTGATTTCACATGGGCATCAAGTAAGTTAGCGTCCAATTGAAAAACCTGATATTGGCTAAAATTTTGTGCCAATGCGGGGGAGGTGTGCGGCTCTATTGCGGCCGTAAATGATTGGGCGCCAAGTTGAAAAGCAATAGATTGAAGGAACAAAATCGTTGCAAGGCAACAATACAGGCGTAAAAACTTAGCCATAGACTTGGAAAGTGTTAAACGTGATAGTAAGGATGAATGATGATTAAGGTGCGATCGGAAACAAGGGAAGATAGCCAATCTGATCTGGGGGGCGTTTTTGTCACAATACGCAAAATCGGGTATTGTGGTCGCAATTTGCAAGCTGTTTTTTGTCAGGCCAAACAATTGCGGCGGGCGAAAGTAGCACTTCTTGCAAATTGTATTTCAAGATAGAAGCAAAAAAAGTGAGTTTGGTCAAAAAACTGACTTTCCAACAGGGCTGCTTACTTTTGCCCCGGTTTTTACCGAAACGAACATTTTGTAACTCATGCAATTCAAAAAACACCATACTGCCCTGCTAGTCCTTGCCCTTCTTGCTTTGCTTTCGCAAACTGCTAATGCCCAACGGCGAGACAGAGAACGTGAACGAGAGCGGCCACGAGAGCAACCACGCGAAGAAGAAAAAGAAATGCCCAAAGGTCTCGCCGCTCGACTTTGGTACGGCGGGGGTGTCAACATTGGCTTTGGGGGTTACAACGGCTACTCCAGCTTCAATTTTGGCCTGTCGCCCATGGTCGGGTACAAAATTGTGAAGAACCTGTCAGCTGGGCCTCGAATGGCGTATGATTTCAACTCGCTCAAACAACGCGGGTACAAATCCATCAGCCTCAACAGCTTTGACGTTGGGGCATTTGTGCGCTATCGCGTTTTCCGTGGACTGTTCTTCCAAGGCGAACTCTCCAATGAATGGTATCAAGACCTCGATTACTTTACCGGAGAGAAGTTCAACGACACCCGCGTCAACCAACGCCTTGGGGCAGGCTGGAATTTTGGCGAACCCGGAGGCACCGGCTCGGAGATCAGTGTGCTCTACAACTTCAAAGTTGCCAACGACCTTAATACTTACAGAAACCCGGTAGAGTATCGCTTTGGATTTACCTGGAAGTTTTAAAGTATTTGGCAAGTGGTTGGTGGAACGCGGATGACACGGATGGGACACGGATTAACACAGATTTCTGGATAACTGCACAAA
>JANMME010000402.1:0-3440 GCA_031373015.1 Saprospiraceae bacterium | reverse complement strand
TCTTCGAAGACCTCCGAGGTCTCCCTTCCCCAAATCCACATTAAGCCAACATCTCCCTCAATTTCGCTTTCGCCCTGCTATACTGTGATTTTGAAGTCGCTTCTGTAACCCCCAAAATCTGCCCGATCTCTTCGTGATCATACCCTTCCACCGCATATAAACTGAACACCACCCGATACCCGTCCGGCAATTTTTCAATGGCTTTGTTGATCTTTTCTACCGACCAAACAGGCTCTTGCGAATGATCTGTTGTTTCCGCCCGGTCGTGTGTAGCCGTCAATTCCGTCAGGGCTAACTTCCTGCTTTTCAGGAAGTTGATGCACTTGTTGATCGTTATTCGCTTCATCCAGGCGCCAATACTGCTTTCGTAACGAAAGGACTCCAGCTTGGTGAAAACTTCCACAAACACGCTCTGCAAAAGATCCTCCGCATCGTGCGGATGGCGCACCATACGGAGCGCGGTGTTGTACATGGCTCGTGAATACAAGCCGTACAACTCAAACTGAGCGTCGCGCCGGCCTTCCCGGCAACGTTCAATAAGGTCGTGGTGCGTTTGAGTGGCGTCCATTTTGTTAGTCGGTCATAGTGACAAGTGTTAAAGTGGGAGGTTGCACAATAGGTCGGTTTGTACTAAAAAAATTGCGCCGTGGGGGTGAATCCACGATGCAATTTTAAGGCATTTAGACCCCTATAAAATCAATAGCTCATACCATGGTATAAACTTAACTTCTGTATCCTCGATTTGAATGCTCTCTTTCAAACTTCGGTTGACTATCCACGCTTCTGTCGGTTTGTAGGTAGCGATAAAATTGCGTAAAGAGCGCTCCACTTGAGGCCTTTTCATACGTTCGGCTTTGACTTCTATGGGTAAAATAGATAGTCCGTTTTGCACTACAAAATCTACCTCGGCCTGGTTTTGCGTACGCCAATATCGAATGGCTTCGATTCCGCTTGAAAAGCGGTTTTTAAAGATTTGAAATACCAACTGCTGGAATAAAAAGCCGAAATCGGACGATAAGGGACTGAGATCAAAGCTGTTCAGCAAAAAATTCCGCAGCCCCGAATCAGCAAAATAATATTGGGGCGTTTTGGTCAACTCCTTTTCCTTGTTGGTAAAAAATGGCAGAACTTCCTCGATTACAAAGGTTTTTTGACAGTACCAAAGGTAGTTTTTGACTGTTGGCACACTTACGTTGGCCAAATTTGCCAAATCCTGATAATTCACAAGGCGACCTATGCGATTGGAGAGCAATTGGAGCAAGGTGACCAACTCCCTCGACTTTTCCAAACGAAGCAACAGTTGGAGGTCGCGCTCTACATAACTTTGAAAAATTTCTGCCAGTACCTTGCGCTTTTCCTGATTGTCTGCCGTGGTCAGTACTTTAGGGTACCCACCGTACTGTAAATATTCGATCAACAGGCGCTCTTCTGCAAAGGTGTCGGTTCTGATCTGTGCAACAGATTGGGGTAGATTCGCAGACAAGCGATAGGACAAGAATTCGCCGACAGAAATGGGGAAAAGCAAAAAATTACGCTTGCGACCTGCGAGCGATTCTGCAATTTTTTCTTTCAATTCCAGGCTCCCTGAACCCGTTGCTATCCATTTGTGGGGCAGCCGTCGGTCATAAATGCCCTTCAAAAACAAACCAGCGTTTTCAATCCGCTGCACCTCGTCAATAAAAACATAAGCGCGTTTCCCTGCACTCAAGGCCTCCACCCGTTCTACAAACCGTTGCTGCGAACTAAAATGCTGTGCATCCGTGTCAATGTCCAGGTTGAAAAAAAGGCAAGTCGCGCCATTTTGTATAAGTTGGTCTGCTATAGATCGCAAGAGGGTCGTTTTGCCTGCTTGACGAGGCCCAATGAGCAAAGTGATTTCCTCCTTGCCCAAATGTTCCGTCAATTCCGATTGCATAAACCGTGAAATTTCCATGCACTTTTATTTTGAAAACAAAAGTACAGTTATTTTTTAACCCGGTGAAAGTTTAATTGTAGTTATGGTTTACCTTGGTTGAGTCCTTCCATCGCCCATCCCAAAAATATTGTTGATCACGGGCAACAGGCTTACCTGTCCGCCATTGCGATCCTCTACCGCCCTACCCGCAACGCGGTCGCATAAGCATTCGGCAACGCACTATCCTCCACCGCTTTAGCCGCTTTTTCCACGTCGTATTCAAAGCGCACAAACTCCACCCGGATACTGCTTTCGTTTTTTAAATGGCTGTGCTCGTCTACCTCTAGCAAAATGTAGCCGCCACGCGGGTCGCCGTCTTTGGGCTTACCAACGGATCCGATGTTGATGGCGTGGCGAAAATGCGGCTCGGCATCTGTGCCTGAATTGAGCATGCGGTGATACGGCTTGTGCGTGTGTCCAAAGCAAAGTATATCCGCATTGGCCCCTTCGAGAATGCGCAACATGCTAGCCTCCTCGCGGTCTTCAAACAGGTATTCGTTGATCTTGCGTGGGCTGCCATGCACCAGCAGGAGCGAAATGGGTTGGCCTTCTTGCATTTCCAACTCGACCCGGATGTGCTTGGGCAGTTCCCGAAGATATTGACGCTCAGTGGCTTCCACCATTTTATTGGTAAATGAAATGGACACTGTGCCATTGGCTTTTTCATCGTCGGTTTTGTAGGCGCAGCCGCAGTCATCTGTGGCGCGGCCAATGCCGAAATCGTAGTTGCCGGCAATGGTTGGGATACCCCGGCGACGGATTTCCTGAATGACCTCGTTGGGCCAGATGTTGTAGCCCACCAGATCGCCGAGGCAGAAAATCTGGTCGGGCTGGCGTTTTTCTATATCGGCCAAACAAGCTTCGAGGGCTGGGAGATTGGCGTGGATGTCGGAGAAGAGGGCGATTTTCATAGTGAAGTGTTAGATAGGTTTTGGCCACGAATTGCACTAATTTTCACTAATTCAGAGGGGGTTGACTATCAATTCGTGAAAATTAGTGCAATTCGTGGCTAAAAATTTGATTTCAAAAAAACGGTTTTGCCAACAAAAACAGCCAGTAAAGCACCGAGCACTGGTGCGATGAGGTAAATCCAAACCTGGCCGATATTCCCAGAAACAATACCTGGGGCCAATGAACGTGCGGGATTCATACTTGCCCCGCAAATGGGCCCTGCAAACATGGCTTCCAAGAGCACCACCGCCCCAATGGCAATCCCTGCAAACCAGCCCGTTTCTTTTGCGCCACGTGATACTCGAATGATGACCAACATGAGCAAAAATGTCAGCACGATTTCTAGCACAAAAGATTGCCAATCACTGCCCGCTGGGAGCGTTGCGCCTAGGTTCTTAGAGGCTGGGAAAAGGAAACGAAGCAGCAAACTCGCCAAAAATGCCCCACCGATTTGGCTGCCGATGTAAGGCGTCAATTCTCTCGCCGGGAACAATCGAAGGGCCCAAAAGCCAAGCGTAACGGCTGGGTTGAAGTG
>JANMME010000559.1:0-6686 GCA_031373015.1 Saprospiraceae bacterium | reverse complement strand
GGTGATGTAGTTGTTGTACAATTACCTTGTGTTCGGGGAAAAAGCCCCCCCCCCCACTCTCCAGTGAAAAAATGGGACTGACGGTGGTTGGAAAAAAGACCTTCGCATCGGTCGAAATCGTACAAATCAATGTAGGAACCAAGAGTAGTGCTTATACCATTGTACATAGCATAATGTCTCCCATCGGGTGAAAAAACAGATTGGCCTACACCGTCATTAACTGTAGAGCCAATTGTTTGACTATCTATTAAATGGATTCCTACTGGATCAAATAAAATTCGATACCAACGGTTTGAGTTTTTTTCATTTACGAAGACCCACCAATCTCTCCCATTCGCATGTTTGACTGCATTTATTTTGCCTAATGCAAGAGTATCTTCAATCACCAAAACATCTCGATCTGTTACTTTGCCTAATCCCATATTATTGGACATATCTACAATTGCGTAGTAAAGATTGGAAGCATGAAACGATAATGCGCTTGTAAAACCCTCTTGTTCATAAAAATAGATATGCTTACCATCGTGTTCTGGCCAAGGTAAACCTAGTATCCATTGACACCATAGTTCCCCCCCTGCCTCTAAAGCATCTGTAAGCGAATCGCCATTTTCCATTATCCCCCAAGCAGAATTTCCAATGTGTACAGCGTTTGAATAACTTAAAACAGAGCCACTTGAATCGGAAAACGAAGTGTTGGTCTCCCAGAAATTAAATCTCTGTAGTTGTGTGTTTTGTTCAATTTTCAGTTTGCCATCCGGGAAAGTCAAAATCTGTATGCCACGGTCATTGTCTAATATGGTGTCGTTTTTGTTCCCAAAAAGCCAGGTGTTGTCGTGCAATTGCGCTAACAGGATTTGGGGAAAGTAAAACAGAAAAGCAGCAAGTTTTTTCATTTCTAAAAAAGTAGGCCAAGCAAGAGCATGTCTTGCTTGGCCATGGTTTTAGTTTTAGTGAACAACGACCAGTTTAAGTGCAACAGGGGGGGTTCCCCTGACTTTGACCTGGCAGACATAAACCCCTTCTTGCAAGCCAGTAGTCGAAAGCATCGCCTCTCCAGTCTCAAAAAACCGATTGGCGCATATCTTGCCGTTCAGGTCGAGCAAGGATACTTCTACAGGCTGTTCTTTTGAAAGAGACAAGCCTTTGATTGTTACCAGCTCGTTCGCAGGATTAGGCACCAAACTTAAGCCTTCAACATCCGTTTGCTTACCAAGTGTTCCCTGACGCTCTTGAGACGGAATGCAAAGGCTGTCGTCCACAAACACCCTGTCAATGTTCAAGCGGTAAAGTGCGCGGGCCGCATACACCGCACTGCCGCCTTCAAGCGGGCATTGGATAGCAATGGCTTCTGCTTCCGCCAACTGTTCTGGGTTCAAATGAGCGATGCCCATGCCTACCGTTTGGAGGTAAAGCCTTTGCACCGTTTTTCGGTTCTGCTCACGAATGTTGTCGGCAGGGAGCGCATTTGTGGCTACATAAGCATCAAATGCTTCAGCGCTGCTAAAGGCTTGTGCCTGCATTTGATAGTTGGTCAGTGCTTCTGCTGCGGCCTGACCAGACTGGTACAGCGTGTTAGCGTTCTGATAGATCAGTGCCGAATCCGTTGCATTTTGTGCCTGTGCCAGCCCCGCGAGGATTGCCTCCACTGCCAAGCGGTTGGCCTCCAATTGTGCCGCCGAGGTCTCTAGACCGTCGGCAATAGAGGCAGGGTAGTCGTAGATACCTTTCGCACTGTATTCGGTTTGATAGTAAGCCCCCACTTTGCCATAGTTGGCCGTAGCGTAAAAAGCGTCCGTTACAGCGTTGGCCCCTATCATTCCTTGGTAGTCGCTCATACGCTCGTAGAGTCTGCGCTCGTTCTCCCACTGCAAGGTTGCGCCATAAGGCCCGCTTGAAAACCCGCCAGATGCTGTTGTCAAATCGGATACGTCAATATCCCGATCCGGAGGCGGTGGGGCGAACTGTGGCGCTGTACAAGGGGCGACACAATCAGCGTCAGAGCCATTGTCGTCAAAAAATTGAGCGTTTGTATTGGGAACGACAATCGCTTCCGGCCAATTCGGCTGAAACATATCAAGCACCTCAAAACGAGAATTGGAGACTTGACCAAAGTCACCCCCATGAAACGCTATCCCCGAAGTCAAATTGAAATCATTCCCATAACTAGGTTGAGGGTCTATCATCGTCCCTGCATCGCAGAACAGTGCGAACTCATGATTGAGCATATCCGTCACACGCCACTCAGTGTCGTCACAAGCCCCCAGAAACCGCGAGCCAAATCGGCTGCCGTGGGTGATGTTGCAACAGTATCGGTTGCCCGTGCCAATGGAAAGGCTCAAGCCTGTAGAAGATCGAGACGTTGCGTCAAGGTCGCTAACGGTGTTGTGGTACAGGTAGTTCTCGTGTGTGTTGGTGAGTTGTATCCCGATGCCAGGGTTGCTGAAATTGGCCCAAGTGGGGTTCTGGAAATCAATGTGGTTCTCGTCAATGTCCCAACCGCCGGAGCCATTGACACGGATACCGGCGTTCAAGAACCCGCCGCTAAAGAAGTGGTTGTTCGTAATCCTTGCCGAGCCCACATCTATGCTCATCGCATTGTCAATTTCTATGGCAGCCGGGAAGGGCGGGAAGGGCGTATCTACAATTCCAGGAAAGGGGCTTATGAACATATTGGTGTTGTTCGCGATCCTGTGCGCTCCAAAAAAGGGTCCTGCTGGCACCAACTCTCTACAGAGTATTCCTCTGTTGGCAAAGCCAATGCTGGGGTTGTCGCTGATATCGGTGCCATGTGCGCCCAGCGCTTCCACCCCCCGCCACATGGCGGTCATGGTATTGTTCCTGACGGTCAGTTGCCAGTTGTTGCGTCCGAAAACACCCGTTCTGACGATGTTGAAATTGCAGTTGAGCACGGTAGTATTGCCACCATTGGCCCCTACGCCATTGCCGCTGATACGCTGAAAGTCCGCTCGGTACACGTTGAGGTGAGCCCCATCGGCGATCACGCCATTCCTCAGTAATTGGAAAGTGTTGACGAGGCCAGAGTCGCCTGGCGTGCCGACCGTCATGGGCGCTCCCAACGTGACCGCGCCTGCGTACCCACCTTGAGTTGCACTGTAATTGGGCAAATTGGCATCGCAAGGAGGTTTAAGTGTTTGTCCGAAAATGGTGTTAAAAGTATTGCCGCTGAAGGGAAGGTGTTCTATGTTGACTATACCTTGGCTTGGGAAGAGCACGCCCACATGGTTGTTGGAATAAGTGTTTCCAACTGCAATCAATTTGGTAGGTGAGCCACCTGGAAAGCCGAAGCCGCCAACGGCGGTGTTTGCGAATTGTGCATCTCGAATCGTGTTGCCTTTAAAATTGAGCGCAGCGAAGGGAGTCACCGTTATGCCGTGCCACATGATGTCGCAAGAATAAATTGTATTGTTAGCCAGGTCCATCGTGCTGTGTACGGCATTGGTGCCGACCGTGATTTCAGAGCAGGGCTGCATCTGCACGTTGTCGCAACTTAGAATCACCAAATTTTGGTCAATGATGAGGTTGCCCAGTATGGCGATACAGTTGTGGTGCTCTAAAGGCCCAATAACCCCGTCGTTGTCCTGGTCGTAGTCAAAAGCTGCTTCCAAGGCCGAATAGGGTGTGCCGCCCAGTATAGGGTCGTAGTACTGGCTGTCTTCACTCGCATCAATGTTGAGGCCAACTGAGTCGCAGGGGCATGTGAAGGCACTTGTGCAAAGTATGGGCGTAACGCCTCCGCCCACAATAGTAAAATCATCATAACAGTCATCGTGCGCATCAAATGAAAGGTTGATGTTCAACAGTTGCCCAACAAGGCTCAGATCGCCCCCAACCTGTGCAGTCAACTCAAGTGTCAGGCACTCGCCATAAGGGATGCCGTCAGATTGAACTAAGTGTGAAAGTGTGGGAAAATCACTATTGGGAACGAAAGTCAGCCCTGGGGTGAGCATTCCCGTGATCAAAAACTCCGGGTTGGAAAAGGTGTTGGGCAGGCAGGCAACGTTGTTGCAGATCTCGATCTGGAGCGTGACTATGTCCCCAAGGCAAGGCGATGCCGGCCCGGCTGAAGTGTTTACGTCCAATACGTCCGTAAGGTTGTTTTGGAGTTCTACGCGGACGTTGTCCACTAAAAGGTACCCAAAATCGCCTGGAATTGTAGGGTTTGCAGATACTCCGCTGAGGTATAGGTAATTCCAACAAACAGTTGAAGTGTTGGTAAATTGTACAAGGTACTCTGCAAATACAGGATTTGTATTCTGTGTAGAGGTGATATCAACCAACCATGCCGAGCCGCTTGACATACCAGGGTTGTTGTATACAAGTGCTTGGTCAACTGGAGGAAGTTCGGAAAATTCCAAGCGAGCCTGTACTTGAGGTGTGCCAGTTCCTGTACAAGCCTCTGGAGTCATGGCATAAAATTTAATCGTACCGCTCATACCTGGGAAAATAGGTTCGCAGAGCGGAAAGGCTGCACCTTCGGGCCAATTAGCTCCATCAATATTCCTGACTATCATCCCCAAACACTGATTTCCAAAGGGCACATTTATGCCATTGAGATTTCCGCTGCCACAAGTTCGCTGATTATTAAGCAAAATGGGATTGGTCCAAAGGTCGGGAGTGTTGTCAAATTGAAAACCTGAGTCATAAAAAGTAAAACCTGTGCCTGGAACCCCATCTCCCATCCCATTCCCATCCCCCAAGGTAAGTAGCGGATACATTTCGTCAGGGCTCCCGAATAATTCAAAATCCCAAAATGGGTTGATCTGGCACGGCTCCAAATGTTGACATGCCTCGACAATTGCGGGATTGGTGACCACGACGCGCACCGTGCCCACATCGCAGCGCTTACCATCGCATGAAGTGATGGAATAACAAAAAGTATAGGCACCAATGGCAGTCCCTAGTACATTGACGAAAGTCCCTCCGGGGGTGATACTCAGCCCATTGTGGTTGCCGCAATCAGGTTTATAGGTAAACGTAGCATCAGATGGAAAGTCGTTGGAGAGCAGTGTGCTGAAGTCGATGTTGATGTTCTGATTCAGGCCAACAAAGAAGTTTCCATCGTCGCCAGCGACCGCGATGCAGTCTGGGTCGCAGTCGTCCGTATCGTAGCCTAATTTGCATAAAATGGACATTTCTGTTGCGGTCAAAGTGCGCTGCACCCCATCAGGGCCATCGGGCACACCTGAGTGCATCACATAATGCTCGCCACCGGGACAGTCGCGGTCCAGATGGCTAAGTACGTTCATGAACGTAGACACGTCCTGATTGGCCGGGTTGTACTCTCCGTTCACAGGCGGCAAGAGTGCCACATCGAACTGCACATTGTTCGGCCCACAGTCCTGATCCCAGATGATATCTGGCATGTTTGGGAAATCGTCTGAATTAAATTCGTATTCGGCACAGCAAGGGCCACTGCCGCCCGGCGTCGCATTAATCATAAAATCGCCCGCCGGTTTTCGGAGGTTCAGGTCCCAGAGTGTGTAGAAGCCCTGGTTCGGTGCCCCGGTAGGGGTTATCTGCGAGCCAAAACCAAGGGTGTGCAGTGCTTCGTGCAGGATAACCGTATAGAAGTCAACCTCGTTTGCGCCAATCCCTCCTGATGGGCCGATGTAAAAGTTGGTGATGTCCGCGTTCACCTGAATCAGGGCATGCTGTGGCGTATTGATCCCACCAGTGAACAATTGTTGCTGCACAACACTGTAGCCCAGTCCGCACTGCTGGTTAAAGAAAGCAGTGCCAACGGCCCCGGCTCCTGCATCCAAATCGGGGTTTTTCGAAAGCCGGACAATGGCTTTCTCCCCCGAAGGGGCGTCAATCAGATCCGACAAATCGGTGAAAACATCGCAGATGGTTTCCATCTCGTTGGTTGTGAAAGGGAACATCCCGTTGGTGTTCTCGAAGATCAGCTCAAAGTCCTCGATTGGGTCACAATGATTTTGTTGGATGCTCAGATACCACAAGGACAGATCATCGGCCATGTAACCGTTGCCAAAGCGGTCATAATAGTCATAACGGAGGTTTGGGTCGCTGCCGTTGTCGAATGTCCCGCATTGGAATGCGGGAGACTGTGAAAAGGCGGCAGTCGCAAGGAACAGCAGCCATAGCCACAGCCCACTTGGCAGCCAAGACGAAATCGGTTTGAAAAGGGAAAATCTTTTGGTTTCCATACTTTTGCGAAAGTTTATTTGATCCTATCCAGTTCGTTTCCCGGTCGGACAAGTTCACCGGGGGCTTCCGGGGCCAGGTCTGGAGGTGGCGGGTGCAACCGCTGCCTCTTTTTCTTTTAGACGAGTTTTGTACGCGATATGGCTTACTTATTATAGTTTATTATATTTATTGTTGGCACTAACGTTCGCACTGCTGCCTGTGCAACGTTTAGGCAGCATGGGCAGTAGTGCTTAGTTCAACGCATTATTATTTATCTGATCCTAAAACGATGGATTTCTCCTTTACAGTCCTAGATTTTGCTCGTTCAAGCAAACTATCTTTTATGACGACAAATTTCCTTCTTCTTGACTTACTCTTTCGCGGCAACTTAGGCATCTCGCCTGTGCTTTTGTATTGCGCAATGATTGCACTTACCTCCTGATGATAATCGGCAGAGAATGGCATAGGACCTACATTGAGATAAACGCCTGCTGGTTCTTTTATAAGTCACATCTTTT
>JANMME010000558.1:0-11509 GCA_031373015.1 Saprospiraceae bacterium | reverse complement strand
GGTCTTCGAAGACCTCCGAGGTCTCCACCCTCCCCCGCAACAAGCCTCATCAATAAAAAAGCCCCCGCTCCGAAAAATTCGGTGCGAGGGCTTGGAGGGAAGCATTGTTTGGTTAAAAATGTGCTTCCAGAGCCGTTTTTGCGCTGTATTGCAGGATGTTGTGCAAAACAGTAGGCGAAGGGTTGAACTGGACTTTAGGGAGTTGCGCTTTTGCAAACAACAGGGCATTGAAATCCGCGCTGATCGAAGAGTCGTCTTCAATCATATGCGCCATTTCTACAGCGTCCCCAGCAGATAGTTCGCGGTACAGAAATTGCACCATTTGTGCATCGTATGTGTAGGTTTCTTCCATAGGCATAGTGCCGGACTTTGGCTTGTAAATTGTTTAAAATTCGCATCTAAAACACTTGCTTTCGGTGTGTTATTGCATTTCCGGTAAGAATATTTTGGAATTTAACATCGAGCGGCTTATGCGCATATTTTAGCATCAAGCCGATGGGGCGATTTGCCTACTTTTGCCCCTCGAATTGCCGGCCAATACCCTATCAAAATGAAAGGAGTAGAACAGATTGAACACACCTTGCACAACCTCGCTTCGCCCAAGCGAGGTCATACGTTTTGGGGCTTCGTGGCAGTGTTGGCAGTGGCTTCCCTTTTGATTTGGGCTAAACATGGTGTTTGGCTTCATGCCCCTAACGATGTCATGTTCTCGAATAATGCCGGTAGTTTCAAAAACTACATGACCTCGGCTTGGCATGTGCAGCACGACTCCAGTTATGTACACTATGGGGGTATGGACTACCCATTTGGTGAACACGTCCTTTTCACCGACAATCAGCCAATTGTAAGCGCCGCCATGCAATGGTGGAGTCGCCATGTATTCGATGTGTCGAATAAGGTAGTGGGCATTATCAACGTGCTGCAAGTGCTTTCCATGATCTTTGGGGCTGGGGTGATTTATTTATTGTTGCGAAAACTCCACTTGCCTGTGTGGTATGCTGGAATTGCAGCCTTGGGTATCGCATTCCTTTCGCCCCAGTACAACCGTTTTGATACAAATTTTGGTCTTTCACACATTTGGGTGTTGCCTATGCTCCTGCTCTTGCTTTGCCGGTATGAAGAACGACAGAGCAGGCGTTATCAAAGCCTTTTGATTGGGATACTCATTTGGTTTTCAGCACAATTGCACTTTTATAATCTGGGCGTTTCGGCGGTTTTTTTGGGATTTTATACCCTGTTCCAAATGCTGCTTAACTTCTCTTGGCGCAATATCTGGACTCGAATGGGCCACTTGGCGGGGATGATTTTGCTGCCTTTTGCGATGTTAAACGTGTGGGTTCATTGGTCAGACTATTGCTCAGACCGGCCTGCTGCTCCCGCTGGGTTTAAGGAACATATCGGGCATTGGGAAGGCGTTTTCTTGCCGTATGATTATTTCCCGATGCACCAATGGATCAACCAGCACATTACCCAAATAAGGGGACTTGATTTTGAGGCCCAGTCATACGCAGGGTTGGTGGCATTTGTCTTTACGCTTTGGCTTTTATTCAAGCGGCGGTTTCGACTTTTTGAGCCGGATTGGGAGCATGCGGCCTATCACCGGGTACACAAAAACTACTTGCGGGGAATCTGTTTTGCAGCTTTTGCGACCTTGCTTTTTGGCTTGGGTTTTCCGTTTTCCATAAAAGGCATGGAATGGATGGTTGATTATTTCGGCCCGATCAGGCAATTCAGGGGGCTTGGGCGATTCACCTGGGCGTTTTATTATGCCATTAACGTTCTGGTTTTTTATATTTTATGGAATAAAAGCCAACGAATACAAATAGGCGAAAAATGGATGGCGTTTGTAAAGTCGCGTTCCGCAGGTATGGCCAAGTATCTGCCAAACACTGTTAAATGGAGTGTTGCCCTCGTTCCATTGGCCATGCTATGCTGGGAGGCTTATTATTTTCAAAAGCATAAGTCGCTGGCTTTAATGCCCAATCTTGCACAGCGCAACATGGCGGCGGCATCAACTAATCATTGGTTAAACAAGGTTGATTTTGGCCGTTTTCAGGCATTGATGCCTTTACCTTATTACCATATCGGTTCGGAAAACATCTGGCTTGAGGCATATTATCCTCTTTTTCAAAAGGTACAATACACAGCCCTTCAAACGGGTGTGCCAGATATGGGTGTAACCCTGAGTCGCTCAGCCGTAGCACGCATGGTAAAATCCGTACAATTTTCCCTTACTGCTTGCGAAGCTCCGGCTCTGTTATCAGAACTCCCCGACAATCGCCCTATAGCACTTATGATCGAACCGAGTCGTTGGGACGATGTGCAAAAAAAGTACAATCACCTCCTTAGCAAAGCTACCTCCGTGTACAACGGACCAGAACTCAGGATTATGGCACTCATGCCCGACAGTGTACGCGCTTGGTCGCAGCAAGAAGCGGAGAGAATATCTGGCGAAATGGACCGCTTTGGAACCTTTGATGCTGGGAGGGGTTGGCGAAGCGAAAGATCGCCATTATGGTTCTCGAGTGAAAACTTTGATTCACGCACTACGAGCAAACATATTTTTCAAGGCAAGGGTGCAGGCGAAGGAAATCTTGGCGACACCACTTGGCTTTGGCATAAACCTTTGTCCCAAGGGGCATATACTTTCAGCATTTGGGTTAAGGCGGATGAGGATATGGGCATGACCCAAGAAGTAAAATTTGTCGAAAATAGCCGCGTAGAGAATGGTCAAGTTTATTTTAAAGAAGTAAAATTGGCCTCAGGTATTCGGACAATCGTCAAAGGCTGGGCCTTGTTTGAGGTGCCCTTTGAAGTGCAAGAAAACAATTCAACCATGGGCATTTTTCTACACCAAAAGGATGCAAACGCACCATTTTGGTACGACGAAGCCATGATAAAAGACAGCAATTTCAATTTGTATGGCCGTGAGCTGGGATGGATAATACGCAATAATTTTTGGTACAGACTGCCTAAAAACTGGTAAACGAGAAGTGACACTTTTTTAAAAAGCGGCACTTCTGCCACTTGTCAGCACTATGCAACGACTATTAAAAAACGCCCGCATCTTCGATGGCTTTTCCGAAAGCCGTGTGCAGGATATTCTTTTACGCAATGGCCTTATCGAGTCTATGGGCGACCATATTCCCAGGCCTAAAGGCGCGGAGGTGTGGGAATCATCCAATCTCTGTGTCTCCCCGGGCTGGCTGGATGTGGGCGTGTATGCTGCCGACCCTGGCTATGAACATCGCGAGGATTTGTCCACCGCTGCTTCAGCCGCCGCTGCAGGAGGCTTCACAGCGATGGCCTGCTTCCCGAATACCGATCCAGCCCTTCACACCAAGTCGGAAGTATTGTATGTGAAAAACAAAGCGGCAGGTTTGCCCGTGCATTGCTACCCTATTGGGGCGATATCGCAAGGCTGCGAAGGAAAAGATCTGGCCGAACTTTTTGATATGCATGCCGCGGGTGCTGTGGCCTTTAGCGATGGCAAACGCGCCGTACAGGATGCGGGGCTTTTGCTCCGTGCCATGCAATATGCCAAAGCCTTCAATGGATTGGTAATCAATGTGCCCCACCATAAAACCATCGCAGCCGGGGGGCAAATGCACGAAGGGGTGATGAGCACCTCACTGGGCCTAAAAGGACTGCCCGCATTGGCAGAAGAACTGATGGTGCAGCGCGATCTCAGTCTCCTAAAATATTCCGAAGGTCGCTTGCACATCCACTTGATTTCTACGGCTAAAAGCGTTGCGCTCATCAGATCGGCCAAACAGGCTGGGTTGCCTGTCACTTGTTCTGTTGCGGTAGCAAACCTTTGCTTTACCGACGAAAAAATGACCGACTTCGATTCAAATTGGAAAGTAGTGCCCCCGCTTCGCAGCAGCTTGGATACCGCCGCTTTGCTGGAGGGCTTGGCCGACGGAACCATTGATTTCATTTGCTCCAACCATACCCCGTGGCACGAAGAGGCTAAAAACCTGGAATTCCCTTATGCTGACTTTGGTATGATTGGCCTGGAAACGGTCTTTGCGCTGTGTCACACTTTTTTGAGTAAAAAACTGACCATCAACAATTTGGTTGAAAAGTTGAGCCTAGGGCCGCGCCGTGTCTTGGGTATACCCATCCCCAAAATTGCCCAAGGCGAACGTGCCGACCTGACCGTTTTTGATCCCGATACCGAATGGGTTTTGGAAGAAAAAGACATCCGCTCCAAATCGCGGAATACGCCCTTTATTGGCCAAAAGTTCAAAGGCAAAGTAATCGGAGTGGTTAGCGGCAAGTGATAATTCTGGTGATGTGGTTATTGGTGGATTTGGTTATTTGGGGTGCTAAAGCTTGGTATCCATACCAGCCTTCAAAAAACATAAATACCAAGCTTTGGCACCCCAAATAACCACATCACCAAATAACCACATAACCACAACAAAGATGTCCTCCCGCCAACCTTCCGCCTTCGACTGGTTTTTGATGTTTTTCCTTGCTGGCATTTGGGGAGCATCTTTCTTTTTTATCAAGCGGTCCGTGGCCATTTTCAACCCGGTGCAAATGGCAATGTGGCGCATGGTATTTGCCACCGCTGTGTACTTGCCCATTGCAGCAGCCTACTGGTCGAAAATTGACTGGCGGCGCTGGAAGCCCTTGGTCGTGGTCGCTTTTTGTGGATCGGCTATTCCCAATTTCTTTTTCGCGGTGGCCCAGCAACATGTCAACAGCAGCCTTGCTGGAGTGCTCAATTCGCTCACACCACTTTTTACGCTCCTGATTGGGACCGCTTTTTTTTCCATGCAATTTTCGCGGGAGAAAGTACTCGGTGTGGTGCTCGGCTTGGGGGGAGCGGTGCTGTTGGTGCTTTTTAATGCCAGCAGTGGCGTATCCGGCAATGCTTTTTTTGCGGCACTTTGTGTGCTGGCCACCGTATGTTATGCCATCAACGCAAACACTGTAAATACCCACTTGCGTGATCTTCCGCCGGCGGGTATTGCCTCGGCAGCCTTTGTCGTTACGGGAGGGTTATTTCTGATAGGGCTTTGGTTATCAGGCGGTTGGGCGGCGGCTTGGCAACACCCCGATGGGCTGAAAGGGCTTGGCTACATTTTCTATTTGGCAGCCGTAGGCACGGTCGTTGGCTCCATTATGTACTTCTGGTTGTTGCAGCGTACGAGTGCTATTTTTGCTACCTCTGTCACCTATCTTTTGCCCGTGGGCGCGATTGCTATCGGTGCCTTGGATGGAGAAGCGATTGGCCTCATTGACTTGGTGGGTACGGCGGTGATTTTGCTGGGCGTGTATCTGGCCAGAAAGTGAGAAGCCATTTATTTTTTCAACAGCCCATTCAACTCTGCATACAAGGCTTCTATAGGTTTCCCCACAGGATAACTTTTGTCTCCCCACACCACGCGGCTTACCACGTCGCCGTCTTGAAATTCTAAAAAATTATAGATGTTTCCGGGGCGGTTAAATTCCATTTTGGCAAGCCCGAGCCCCTCTATCGTTTTAAAAAGAGATTTGGCGCTTTTACTTTTCGTTTTACCAGCCTCGGAGGTGTTCCCCATGATGTCGCGGCTAAAAATCTGGCCGTTATCGCACAAAATATGGGAGCTTTCCTTCCCCACGAAACCCCCGCCATTGCCCCAACGGATTTGTTTTTGCGGGAGTTTGTCGGCGACGTATTTGGTGTGTTTACAGGACAACCAAAGAAAAGCGGTGGCCAAAATAGTCAAGGAGATAAGGATGAATTTCATTGAAAATCAATATTTTGTAAATGAATTTAGGTGAAATTGGTTTCGCGCAGATGCTACGCAGATGAAACACGCAGATTTCACGCAGAAATCAGTGTAACATCTGCGTGATCCATCTGCGTAACATCTGCGCGAAATACCACGCTTAGCGAATCAAATCCTTCCCGATGTCGCGCCGGAAGTATTTTCCTTCAAACTGAATGGCTCGTGCATTTCGATTCGATTTGCGCAGCGCGGTCGGGATGTCTTTACCGAGGCTTGTGAGTGCAATCACCCGACCTCCAGCGGTGGCACATGCCCCATCCTTGACAGCAGTCCCAGCGTGAAAAGCAATCCCAGCTTTTACCTTGTCAAGCCCTGTAATGATCTTTCCTTTTTCGTAATCTCCCGGATAACCGCCACTGACCAGGAACACGGTGGTAGCGCTGCGCTTATCTGTTCGGATTTTGACACGCCCCAAAGTGCCGCGTGCACAATGGCCGAACAAAGCCACTAGGTCGTTTTTAAGGCGGGGGAGCACCACTTCGGTTTCCGGGTCACCCATGCGGCAATTATATTCAATCACGAAAGGCTCTCCGTTCACGCTGATGAAACCAAAGAAAATGAAGCCTTTGTAAGGGATCTTTTCTTTTTTTAATCCCTCCACCGTGGGGCGGATAACGCGCTCTTCCACTTTTGCCCACATCATTTCATTCACAAACGGGACTGGGCTTACTGCCCCCATCCCGCCGGTGTTGGGCCCCGTATCGCCTTCTCCAATGCGCTTGTAATCTTTTGCTTCGGGTAATATTTTGTAGGTCTTCCCGTCGGTCAATACAAAAACACTAAACTCAATGCCGCTCAGAAATTCCTCCACCACCACGCGGGCGCTGGCTGCGCCAAATTTCCCTCCGAGCATTTCCCGCATTTCTGCTTCGGCTTCTGCATGGCTCTGGCAAATGACCACACCTTTTCCAGCAGCCAAGCCGTCGGCCTTCAACACAATGGGGAGCGGGTGGTTTTTCAAATAAACCAGACCGGCCTCAAGCGTTTCAGCCGTAAATTCCTGGTAGCCAGCCGTTGGGATGTTGTGCCGAAGCATGAATTGCTTGCTCCAAGCCTTGCTGCCTTCCAGTGTTGCCCCGGCTTTTGAAGGGCCAATGAGGGGGATTTTTTTTAGAGGTTCTCGTTCTTGAAAATAGTCCCAAATGCCACGCACGAGAGGCTCTTCAGGCCCGACTACCACCATATCTATTTGATTTTCAAGCACAAATTTTTCTATTGCTTCAAAATCCAAAGGGCTGAGCGGCACATTTTGGCCGTGGGCTAAGGTGCCTGCGTTGCCGGGAGCTATAAAAAGCTTAGAGCATCGTTTGCTTTGAGCGAGTTTCCACGCAAAAGCGTGTTCGCGGCCACCAGAGCCGAGGAGAAGGATGTTGAATGTGGTCAATTTATTTAATGTGGCCAATGTGTTTGGAGTGTGGAAGGTTTTGAAGGGCGTGGCGAAGGTAATTCACGCCCATAACGTCGTGTTAAAATCAGGGGATAAGAGAAATGGACGGGCTATCTTTTTTTTATTTGTGGCGCAAATCATTGCTACATGGATCGCCTGCTCGTCCTACTTTTTTCAGTCACCTTGCTCATTGCGACGTCGCCTCCTCGGGTATCGAACGGGCTTTGTGACTATTCTGGTGGTGTTTGCACGGCAAAAGAAAGTTGCACGGCAAAATCAGAATCATCATGTTCCAACGATCAATCCGCCAACCAGGAGATTGCGGACAAAGAAGGGAAGGGTAATTGCGGAAAAAAATCAGGCTGCCCTCTTCCAATTTGTTGTGTTTGTGGGCCATGCTGTTGTCTTTGCATCGTGCCAGAGCGTCCAGTGCTTCACTTTTTTCCGCCAAAGCCGGAAGAAGAGCGGACGAAACCTGGCGAACCGCAGGGTTTTTTGCCCCAACAAGTCTACCTCGCCATTTGGAAGCCGCCATCCTTTTCAGTTTAAGTTTTATTTCAAGCGCAAGGTTATCCTTGCTATTTGCTAACTGCCAGCATGCAAAACGTGCTGCTGCGGAACAGCGTTCCGCATTACCAATAACTTAAACTGAAGTTTCACATCATGAAAAATAAATCTTTGGCCATTGCTGCCGCCATTCTGCTTTCTGCAGGCATCGCTTTTGCATTCACCAATTCCGGGAACCCATGTTGTTCGCAACCAACGCAAATCTGCAATGCCGCCAGTACTGAGGCTTGCTGCGATATGCCTTGCCCGATTGAGGATTGCCCGATTCCGTGCTGCAAGAAGTAAGCAAACGCCATATATTGATGGCTAAATGAAAGAAGGCGAGGGTCGTAAGACCTTCGCCTTCTGTTTTGAGGTAATGTAGAAGTGACACTTTTTTAAAAAGTGTCACTTCTCGACTTCTCGAACCCGGGCTACTGCCCAAAAACGTACTGAACGATGTTTGCGCCCATTTGCAGTGCTTTGGTTCGGAGCTCTTTAGGATCGTTGTGTACGTCGTCCCAACCGTCGCCGAGATCGGTCTCAAAGTCGTAGTAGCAGACGAGGCGACCTTGGTAGAGCAGCCCAAAGCCTTGTGGTGGTTTACCGTCGTGCTCGTGTATTTTGGGCAGCCCATTATTAAAGTTGTATTTCTGGTGATAGATGGGGTGGCTAAAAGGCAACTCTACAAAATCAAGTTCTGGAAATACCTTTTTCATGGCTGGACGCACAAAAGGGTCGAGTCCAAAGTCGTCGTTCAAAATCAGAAAGCCTCCCCCTTCGAGATAGGCCCGGAGATTTCGGGCTTCAAGGTCGCTAAAAAGCATGTTGCCATGGCCGGTAGCGTAGACCAAGGGGTAGTTGAAAATCTCGGCGCTGCCTGGTTCTACTGTGGCGTAGTCTGTAGGATCAAAATTGGTTTTGAGGTTTTCATTGCAGAATTTTGCGAGGTTTTTTAGGGAGTTCACATCGTTGTACCAGTCACCGCCGCCGCTGTATTTTAGCAGGGCTAGTTTGAGGGTAGGAGGGTAGAGGGGCGCTGTACGGAATGACGTAGCGAGCAGGAAAGAGAAAATGAATATTGAGTAGCGCATTTATTTGAAAATCAATTTTTTAGTCAAAATTTTGAGTCGTCCACCCCATTCAGATACTCCTGAATTTCTCCCACTACGGACTGGACGCAGCCATCTTCAAAGGGCGATTTAAGGTTTGCAAGTTTCAGCAGGTTTAGGAATGATTGGCTTCCACCGGCGCGGCAAAGGCGGAGGTAATCTGCCCAAGCGGTATGGTGGTCGCGGCGGTTCTTCACCCAAAACTGGAAGGCACAGATCTGCGCTAATGCGTAGTCTATGTAATAAAATGGGGTGTTGAAAATGTGGCTTTGTTTCTGCCAGAAGCGACCCATTTCAAGGTGCTCAATGCCATCGTAATCCCGGTGGGGTAGATATGTTTTTTCCAGTGTTCGCCACACCTTATTTCGCTCTAAAGGAGTCATGTCGGGGTTTTCGTACACCAGGTGTTGAAATTCATCTACTGCTACGCCGTAGGGCAAAAACTGTATTGCACCAGCCAAATGCATGAAATGGTATTTATTGGTCTGATCGCCAAAAAACAAGTGCATCCAGGGCCAGGTAAAAAATTCCATGCTCATGGAGTGGATTTCTGCAGCATCGGCTGTAGGCCAATGATATTCCTCAAACTGGAAGTCTCGGCTGCTCCAAACTTGAAAGGCGTGACCAGCCTCGTGCGTCAAAACATCAATGTCGCCACTTGTGCCGTTGAAATTAGAAAAAATGTAGGGTGCTTCGAACTTGCTGATATAGGTGCAATACCCCCCTGGTGCTTTGCCATCGCGGTTGACCAAATCCATGAGATTGGCCGCTTGCATCTGGGTGAAAAAGGCATCTGTATCTGGGCTTAGGTCTTGGTACATTTTGGCGGCGTTCGCCACAATTTGTTCGGGCGTGCCTATGGGCTTAGGGTTTCCACTGGCGAATTTATACTCTTCGTCATAATGCTTCAAGGCCTCGACCCCCAAGCGCCTTCGCTGGCGTTCGTACAACGCGGAAGCAATGGGGACTATTTGTTCGCGAACCTGCTGCCGGAAATTTGCCACCATATCGGGGGTGTAGTCAGATCGGCTCATTCGGGCATAACCCAGTTCTGTAAAGGTGCGGAACCCGAGTTTTTGGGCCATGCTGTGCCGCAACTTTACCATTTGGTCAAAGATAGTTTCAAATTCCTCAGCATAGTCGGAATAGAAACTCCATTTTTTTGTGGTTGCGTTTTTTCGTGTATTGCGGTCGTCAGATAGTTCAATAGGTAGCAGGCTACTGAGATTATAGGATTTTCCTTCAAACTCAATTTGTGCGCGGGCCTTTATTTTAGTGTATTCGCTAATCAGGGCGTTTTCCTGTTGTAAATCTTCGAGAATGCTGGGTTGGAAAGTTTTGAGCGAGACCTCCGCCAAGACGAACAGGTGTTGCCCATATTTTTCTGATAAAGCCTCTCGAAAGGGAGAGGAGAGCAGTGCATGGAAAAATCGGTTGTTTAGCGCCTCGAAAGAGGGAGTTTGTTCGTCAAAATATTGGTTTTCGTTCTCGTAGAAAGTATCCGAAGTGTTGGAGGTGTGCCGGATATGGCAGAGATTGGACATGGAACCGAACTCCTCGCGTACTGCGACGATACCAACCAGTGCATGCTGTTGCTTGTCAGCATCCGTTGCGTTTTCAAACTCAAAAAGATGCTTTTCAAACGCTTGCGTAAGCACCGCCATATCTGGGCGGGTATAAATGAAGTCGTTAAAATTGGTGCTGGGTAGCGAAAGCGTGTTTCTTTTCATGCCGAGCGATCTTTTAAGAAATGGACGCTTATTTTTGGATGCAAAATACGGTAAATTGACGGGGGCAAAACGCTCTTACGAAAAGCATTGAGGTAGGATTCCAACCAAACCTTTATTTTCGCCACAAAAACAGCATAATAATGCGAACTTCACTTATACTTTTGTTCAATTTTGTCCTTTTTGGACTAATTGCAGCCCAAAGCACCGCGTACGTCATTCAATTTGGCCCTACAGCGGGCCTTCAAAAATGGGACAACTCCTCAGGTCGTGAACCATTGTTTCAATACCATGCTGCCCTAAGCATGGAAAGCATCAATAATGAGGACAATAAAGGTTCTTTTTACATGCAGCTTGGCTACCATGTGAAAGGGAGTGCTACACGCTATAGGTACTACAACATTAACTCAGGCGCTCCCGGTGGAACATTTACAGAACGCTTCAAGTTCAACAACTTCTCTTTTTCATTGGGCGCAAAGCAGCGGTTTAAGGAAAGTGCCAGTGGTCGCACTCATTTTTTTTATTTCGGTGGCCTGCGAACCGACTACACTTACAGCACCAATATTGACAACCTTCAAAACAGCGCTTGCAATCCTGGTTACTATCCATTCGTAGGTGGAGTACAACGCTGGATGGTGGGATTTTCTGTTGGTGGTGGCATGGAATTTGACTTTTCCGAACTGATTGGTGGTCAAGTTCAACTCTCTGTTAACCCAGATGTCACCCCTCAATACCGCCAAAACCCTATCCAAGACGTCATTGACACTTGTTTCCATGGGCCAAATTTTAGCATTCCAGAACGGCGCATCCGCAACACCACTGTCGAGATTTCTGTTGGGATTCGTCTTTTGAGAAAAGTCGTAGTAGTTGAATAAGGTTTTGAAGTTTTGATGGTCCATAGGTTTGGGCTATAAATCTAGTTGGCAGATGGAAAACGGATGACACGGATGA
>JANMME010000449.1:0-8775 GCA_031373015.1 Saprospiraceae bacterium | reverse complement strand
AAGTTGTATGAGTAGGCAAATGGAACACGGATGACACGTATTAGACACGGATTTGCACGTATCAAAATCCGTGTCTAATCCGTGTCATCCGTGTTCCATTTGCCTACTCATACAACTTCTTCCATTTTGGGATTAATCACTTCTCGAATTAAATTCTCATGGGTATGTTATTCAATCACTGGAAGCAGGCCTCCACGTTTTGCCTGTGCCTTTCCCTGTTTTTTGCAACAACTTTACAACTAAGCGCCCAACAACTCCCTATATGCCAAGGGGGTGAAGAGCTTGCCCATTCGTGCTCCTCTGCCTGCATACTGTGCGATTTGAATGGGTACAGCAACACGACCATACAAGTCACCCCCGGCGACCCGCCCCCCGGTTTTTGCACCTTCGTGGTCCACAATATTGGCTGGGTCGGGTTTATTGCCGGTTCGGTTGACCTGACCTTTGAGGTCGAGGTTTTTCCCTGCACCCTTGGCAACAGCATCGAATTGGGCATTTATGAAGCCCCGAATTGCATGAATTCTGCCCTAGTTGGCACCTGCAATACAGAGATGATCGAGGGCAATACATACACTTTTAACAATGACGTGCCCTTAAACCCTGGTTGTGTGTATTTTCTGGTGTTCGACAACAACGGTCCGGCGTCCTGCCCCTTCACCGTAACGGTCACCAGCGGATCGGCCTCCGCGCCCAACCCTGGCCCCACCCCTACCCCGATGGGCCCCACAGAGATCTGTCCGGGCGCCACGGTTACCTATTCCGTTCCGCCCGTTTTCGGCACCTGCGAATATACCTGGACTGCTCCAGCGGGCAGCCTTATCAATGGGAATCCATCGCCGCAGAGCATCCAGGGCGAGAGCGGTGCTTCTGTTGAAATAACCTTTGGGAATACCGCCGGCAATATCTGCGTTGAGACTGGCAATGTATGCGCAGGCTACTCAAACGCCTGCCTTCCGGTCACGATGGCGAGTATCCCGCCGACCAACCTTCAGCCTGTCAGCATTTGCAACGGCACTTCCCTGCAATGGATTGATGGCGAATCATATAGTTCGACTCAAATGATGACCACAACGTTCCCATCCTGGTTGGGCTGCGACAGTGTCGTGAACCAACAATTGATCGTCCGAGCGCCCATTGTCACCAACTTGGGCACTTTGTTCAGCTGTTCCAACGAATGCATAGATGTGGGCGGTGTTCAATTTTGCGCGCCAGGGTTTTACCAAGTGCATCTGACCTCGTATCTGAATTGTGACAGCGCCCTGATATTTGCTTTGAACCAACTTCAAGTAAATGCGGTAATAGCAGTGCCTGACACGATTGATTGCCTCCAAACCTCGGTGGAACTGAACGCCAGTGCTTCTACCAGTAGCGCTTCTTATGCGTGGTATAATAGCCAGAATATGTTGCTGGGTACGAATAATACGCTTACAGTCGCCAGTCCGGGGGTTTACCTGTTTGTGGTTGAAAGAGTAACAGGAATGCATATCTGTCGGGATTCGGCCTGGGCAACGGTGGTGGCCAACCTCCAAGTCCCCATGGCTGTAGCCCAAGGCGACACGATCAATTGCCAGAGAGATTCGCTGCAATTGAACGGCACCAGCAATCTGCCTGGAGCGGTTTTTTCCTGGACAGGGCCGGGCATTGATTCGACCAACCAAAATCTCGAAGACCCCTGGCTGGATGTGCCGGGAATTTATGTGCTAAACGTGACCAACCCCGCAAATGGCTGTGCGGCAAAAGACACCGCTACTGTTGCAAGTATGGGCTTAACCCCCGACCTAAACGTTCCGGCCAGAGATACGGTTGATTGCAATAACCCGATCGTCTGGCTGGTAGCAAAATCCATGACGCCCGGTGTGGCATTCAGCTGGATGGCCCCAGACAGTACCTTTACGCTCTCCGATTCCGTGCAAGCCAAGCAAAATGGCTTATGGATCGCCCTCGCAACGGCGCCCGGCGGTTGTACTAAGCTGGACACCAGTTTTCTGCTATTGGATACCCTTTTGCCCGGAGCTCTGGCAACGGGTGGGGTGCTGGATTGCTCCGGCAATCCGATTCCCATTCACGGCAGCAGCCCGGACTCAACAGCAACTTTTTCGTGGACCGGCCCAGCCAATTTTTCAGCGAACATTCCAGACACATTGGTCACCATATCAGGCAATTACATCCTTACCGTGACCACGCCAAACGGCTGTACCACAACAGCAACCGCCCAGGTATTGGCCAATATCAACGTGCCAAATCTTACGGCTAATGCCAATGGCACGCTCACTTGCATCAAAACCAGCGTCAATCTGACAGCCAATAGTACTTCTCCCGGCGCGGTGATTACCTGGACTGGCCCGGGGGGATTCTCCGCAATGGGCAATGCTGCAAATGCCACTCTGCCTGGCTTGTACACGGCCATCGCGATCACACCAAACGGTTGTCAAACCAGCATTAACCTTACGGTGCCCATTGATACTACCGCCCCTGTTGTGTCCGCGCAAGGCGACACCATTACCTGCAACCACCCACAGGGATTTTTATTCGGTATTTGCACTGACATTGGTGCGATTTATTCGTGGAACGGCCCTGGTATTGGCGCAAACAATCAATCACAGCAAAACCCAATGGTGAGCCTACCCGGCCTCTACGGGTTGGTCGTCACAAGCCCAGTTAACGGTTGTACGGCCTCCGCTCAAACTATTGTGGGCTTTGATGCAGCCTTGCCACAATTGGCAGCGTCACAGCCTTCAACGCTTACTTGTGCCAATACTTCGGAGTTTTTATGGGCAAGTTCATTGGACAACGGCGTAAGTTTTCTTTGGGCTGGCCCCAATGGGTTTGCAGATTCCAACGATACCATACAGGTAAATATTCCGGGCAATTATACCGTCCTTGCCACGGGCCTCAACGGTTGCCAAAACAACCTGGTTCTTATCGTACCCGCAGATGTAACGCCGCCTGATTTAACGGCTTCTGGCGGCTTGATCAATTGTTTACAAAGCTCCGTGATTTTGCTCGGGCAAACAAACACGCCCGGCGTGAATTTTCTGTGGAGCGGCCCCAATGGTTTCAGCAGCACGAGCCAGGCGCCAACAGCGACAGACTCAGGGTCCTACCAACTCGTAGGCACGGCTCCAAACGGTTGTATCTCCCTTGCTTTTGCACAGGTAAGCGCTGATTTAACCGCGCCTGTGCTAAGCCTGAGCAGCACGGTCCAAACCTTGAATTGTATTAATACAACAGCCAATTTGGCAGTCCAATCCAGTTTGCCGGGAACAGCTTTCCAATGGTCGCGGATGGGTGTGCCGATTGGAAATAATCCAAGCCTCAGCATCCAAACGCCGGGCACGTATTTCGTTTCTGCTACAGCCCCCAATGGATGTATGACTACGGATTCCCTTGTGATACAGCAAGATATTGCCCCACCGAATGTTTTTGCCCAAGGCAACACCCTATTTTGCAATAGCCCAAACGTTGCGATCAGTGGAGGCTCCAACACCCTGGGGGCCACCTTGTTGTGGAGTGGCCCGGGCAATTTCAGTTCCACGCAAAACATGCCTTCTGTCAGCTTGCCGGGCAATTACACGCTGACAGCAACGGCACCCAACGGCTGTACCGCCAGCGCCGTTGCCATGGTGCTGCCCGACGCCACCGCCCCCGATCTGAGTGTTCAGCCTGCGACAACGCTTACCTGTACTACCACGATGATATCGCTTGTTGCAAATTCCAACACCGCAGGCGTGGTGTATAATTGGACAGGCCCGGGCAATTTTTCTGCTACAGGGCCCACGGCTCAAACTTCATCCGCCGGATTGTACACGGTGAAAGTTACTGCCCCTAATGGTTGTTCCAACCTTCAAACCGTCACCGTGGGAATAGATACCGTTGCTCCCATTGCCAGTGCCATCGGTGGTACGCTGACTTGTGCGAACACCGTGGTAACTCTGGATGGGAATTCAAACCTTAATGGAGTAACCTATACCTGGTCAGGACCGAACAACTTTAGCGCTGCACAGCCCGACGTGGCTACCAACCAATCAGGTCTGTATTTGCTCATCCTAACTGCGCCAAACGGCTGCACGGGCGCCGCCAGCGCCCAGGTGTTGCAGGATACCGTTGCGCCAAACCTCACCTTGGGCGGGAATGTTTTGCTTACCTGCGCGCAAACCACAACGCCCATCCATGCGACTTCAGCAACGTTGGGCGTAAACTGGTCCTGGACTGGTCCCGGGAATTTTACGGCTACGGTACCGGATATTACCGTCAGTTTACCTGGCAATTATATCGCAACGGCCACAGGGCCAAACGGTTGTTCTGCGAGCCTGGCCATTTTGGTAAATCAAAATATCATTCCGCCTACTGCAATAGCAATGGGCGGCACCGTCACTTGTACCACGCCAACCATTGCGCTATCTGGCCAATCTGGCGATCCTGGTGCAATGTTCCATTGGACCGGCCCGGGGAACTTTGATGCCAATGATCCCACACCCACTACAAACTTAGCGGGAACGTACACGCTGACCGTAACTGCCGCCAATGGCTGCACGACCACAGCTACTACCACGGTAACAGCCAATCAATCCGCGCCTACTTTTGCATTGACGGGCAATACCATTTCCTGTTTGACACCCTCCGTGAATGCAAGTGCATCCGGTTTTTCAAACGGCACAACGTTCAACTGGTCCGGCCCTGGCGGTTTTCAGCAGTCGGGAGTGATGGTGAGCATTTCAGCACAGGGGGTCTATCAAGTGGTCGCTCAAGGCTTGAACGGCTGTACGGCCACGCAAGCGCTGACCATACCCGCCGACCTTGACGCTCCTCAAATCACGTTGCAAGGTGGTGTGTTGAATTGCAGGGACACGGTGGTACAAATATTGGCCGACGTGAGCCCTGCCGGAGCCATTTTATCATGGACGGGTCCGCAACAAAATTTGCCCGCAGAACCGGATATTTTAGTGGAATTACCCGGTCTATATAGACTCACGGCCACTTTGGCCAACGGATGCAGCACAGAAAGCGATGTAACCGTTGACCAGATCGTACCCATCTGGACGGTTGACCTTGGGCCAGACCAAACCGTTTGGGAAGGCACTTTTATAAAGGTTCATGCAACCACGAATTTGCCAAGTCAAGACGTGGCAGACATTATCTGGACGCCTTCTTTTAACTGCTCAAGTTGCCTGGATCAGGTTTTTAAGGCAAAAGACTCCGTGTTTTTGCTCATCGCCGTAGAGGATGAAAACGGGTGCATCAAAACCGATGGTTTGCAGATCAATGTCCGGAAACGCGGCGCGATTTATGTACCAAATGTCTTTTCGCCAGACGGCGACGGCAACAATGACGAGTTTCAAGTGTTTTCTGGCAATCCCGCAACACTGGTGCGCTCGCTGCAAATTTTTGACCGTTGGGGGAGCATGGTATTCAGTGCGGAAAACTTTCATCCGAATGAATCAACAGGCAGATGGAATGGCACGCACCGGGGAAACTTGCTGAGGCCCGCGGTGTTTGTGTGGGTGCTGGAGGTGGAATACGAGGATGGAAGCAAGGAGTTGCTGAGCGGGGATGTTTTATTGAAACTATAAACAAACTTTCAAATGATCCCCCGCAAAAAAATCTTCAATGACCCGGTTTACGGCTTTGTATCCGTGCCACACGGCATTTTGCTGGATTTGATAGACCATCCTTACTTCCAGCGTTTGCGGCGCATCCGGCAACTTGGGCTTACGTCTTATGTGTACCCCGGGGCCTTGCACACGCGATTTCACCACGCCTTGGGCGCCTTGCACCTCATGCAGGAGGCCATCGAAACCCTTCGCAGCAAAGGAGTAGAAATCACGCCAGAAGAAGCCGAGGGCGCATGCATCGCCATTCTTTTGCACGATATTGGCCACGGCCCTTTCTCCCATGCGCTTGAGCACACGCTGGCCGATATGCACCATGAGGAGCTTTCCAGCGTTTTCATGGAAGACCTCAACCGCCAATTTGAGGGCCGTTTGGCCTTGGCTCTGAACATCTTTCGCGATCATTATCCAAAAAAATTCCTACACCAGCTCGTGTCAGGTCAACTTGACATGGACCGCATGGATTATCTCAACCGCGACAGTTTTTTTACGGGCGTAAGCGAGGGTGTGATCAGTTACGACCGCATCATCAAGATGCTCGACGTGCATGAAGGCGAACTGGTGGTGGAGGAAAAAGGCATTTACAGCATCGAAAAATTCCTCATTGCGCGGCGGCTGATGTACTGGCAGGTTTACCTGCACAAAACGGGTGTTTCTGCCGAAAAAATGCTCATCCACACCTTGCGCCGCGCCCGCGAACTTGCGCTGGCAGGAGAAGACCTCGAAGTGCCACGTCATTTGGGGTGGTTCTTGTCCTGGAAACCAAGCGACCATGCTGACCCCACTGAACTGCTGTCGCATTTTGCCCGTTTAGACGACCATGACGTGACGGCGGCCATCAAGTACTGGTCGGAAGCGCGTGACTTTACGCTTTCGTTCTTGTCAAAGGGCCTGCTGGACCGACAATTGTTCCGATTAGAATGGCACAATGAGCCGATTGAACCTGATTACATTTATTCCGTTCAGCAAAAGGTGATGGCCGTTTTGGGTGAAAAAGCCATAGTGGAACACCTTGTATATACGGGTTCGGAAAGCAACCGCGCTTACGATGACTCCAAAGAGCAGATCAAAATTCTTTTCAAAAACGGTTTGGTGCTGCCCATTGACCAATGTTCAGATGTACCGCTTTACACTCAGTTGGTTACGAAGCATTTTATCTGCTATCCCAAAAATCTGTCTTAGTATTTTTCCACCCTGTTCAAATTTACACAACAAAAACACCGTTCTCCGAGGGGTATCCTCTTATTTTTGCCAAATACTAACCAAAGGGGTCGAAGTGACCCAACTCATGTAGCCCACCAACTTATGCTCTCAATGGGAAAATTTCAATTCGTCCTTTATTTGCTGCTTATCGGTATTTCAGGGGCGGTTTATGCCCAAGATGCCCCACCAGATGCCCAGCCAGGGAAGTGCTACGCCAAATGCATTGTCCCAGCTCAGTATGAAACGGTTACAGACCAGGTGATCATCAAGCCTCCCAGTAAGCGCTCCATGGCTGTTCCAGCTGTTTTTGAAACTAAACCTGAAACCATAGTCGTCAAAGAGGGTTACAAGCGCATCATCCCGGTGCCTGCTGTATTCGAGACTGAAACCGAGGAGGTAATGGTGAAAGCCCCTAGCAAACGGATCGTGGTCGTACCTGCGGTATATGAGACCCTTGATGAGGTCATACCGATCAAACCTGCTTCAAAACGCATCATCGCCGTCCTGGCCGAATACGAATCTGTGCAAAAATCCGTACAAATCAAACCAGAAATCCGCCAGTTCATAGAAGTCCCTGCCGTGTACGAAACCGTTGCTGAATCATACGTACTGGAGCCGGCTTACACCAAAATTGAGGTGCTGCAACCGCGCTTTGAAACCGTTACAGAGCGAATCGAAACTAAATCTGCTTTCATTAAGTGGGTGAAAAAACAAGCAGATGCCAGCTGCCTCAGCGCAAACCCCGATGACTGCGTCGTATGGTGTTTGGTAGAAATACCCGCTGAATATAAGACCATTAATAAGCAAGTCAACAAAGGCTGCAATGATTCAGGCAAGCCAGATGCCGGGTGCATCGTTACGATAGAAGTACCCGCACAAATGGGTACCCGCAGCGTACAAAAAGTAAAAACTCCCGCCACCGTTCGCGAAGAAATCATCCCGGCGCAATTCAGGACTTTTTCGGTACGCATGTTAAAAACCCCCGCCACCACCCGGGAAGAAATCGTCCCCGCAGAAAATGTTCCGACAAAAAAGCAGGTCATTAAAACACCGGCTACTATCCGAGAGGAGGAGATTCCTGCTGAATACGTTACTGTGACCAAAGAGGTGGTAAAATCCCCTGCTACGACTCGTGTAGAAGAAGTGCCTGCTGAAACGAAAACAGTTATGGTCCGGGTAGTTAAAACGCCCGCTACCATACATAGTGAAGAAATCCTGGCAGAAAAGACCCCTGTCACGCGGCGCAGCTTGTTGAACGCTGGCGGCTTTTCCGAATGGCGTGAAGTGCTCTGCGGGGAAAAAGTAACGGGCTACACGATACGTCAGATCCAAATTGCGCTCAACAAAGCAGGCTATAACGTAGGTACTCCCGACGATGAATTAGGGCCTCGAACCAAAGCCGCGCTCACCAAGTTCCAAAAAGACCGGAATCTCCCTGTTGGCAACCTTGATCTGGAAACATTGAAAGCATTGGGGGTGAATTAATATCCATTTAGTTGCGGCAGCGCATTTTCTTTTAGTTAATAACACCTGACTGCTTGGCAGTTGTGGTAAATGTTTGGAAAATTTGCACGATTTTTGAACGTTGATTGTGACTAGAGCACTTTGCTGCGTTTTCACCTCATAATTCCAAGTTACACACAACATAAACATGGACAATAACCTGAATCAATACATGGTGGACTTTACACTGCCCACCGAGCTCCCGGAAGAATTTGTCAACAAAATTCCCCAGCAACGCAGCATGGTGAACCGCCTGCTCACGGAAGGGAAAATCCTCAACTACGCCCTTTCGCTCGAAAACTCCAAGCTCTGGGTGGTGTTCGCAGCCCAATCGGAGGCTGATCTGATGGAAATGGTACACCGGCTGCCCCTCACGCGATACATGAAAGTGCGCGTGAGCGAGCTCACTTTTTACAATTCGGTCAATGCTTTTGTGCCTGCGTTTTCCGTGAATTGATTC
>JANMME010000394.1:0-5730 GCA_031373015.1 Saprospiraceae bacterium | reverse complement strand
GGATAGGGGTATACTTTACAAATGATGGAAAATCATTTAAGTGTTGCGAGAAGTCTAAATTTAAAACTTTACCACTGGAGTCCGAAGTTGATAAACATATCAATAGGCTGCTACTAGATGAAGAAAAAGATATTTTACTCCGATTGAAACATAAATACATTTTGAACAATCTCACTCCTCCTCAAAACAACTATTAACACAGCATCAACAGCACTCCATGACATTCGTCCGACCCACCTTCCGCCACCCCGATTCGCCCAAAAACGCGCTCGGCTATACCAAAAAATTCTATGAAGGCGCACTTTCTACGCTCTGCGCAGGCTGTGGCCACGACTCTGTGAGCGGCGCCATTATCCAGGCCTGCTTTGATATGGCTGTGGAGCCACATCGCGTAGCGAAGCTCTCCGGCATCGGTTGTTCCTCCAAAACACCCACCTATTTTTTGGCCAACTCACACGGTTTCAACTCGGTACATGGCCGTATGCCTTCTGTGGCCACGGGGGCTTACCTCGCCAATCGCGACCTGATGTACATCGGTGTGTCGGGCGATGGCGACTCTGCGTCCATAGGGATGGGACAATTTGTACACGCCATCCGACGCAACCTGAACATCACCTACATCATCATGAACAATGGTTGCTACGGCCTCACCAAAGGCCAGGATTCAGCGACCGCCGACATGGGTTCGATCAACAAAAGCGGCGCGGCCAATATGTACAACGCCATTGACATGGTTGGGCTGGCGCTTGAACTGGGCGCTTCGTTCATTGCCCGCAGTTTTTCGGGTGATAGGGAGCAGTTGATTCCATTGATCAAGGCAGCCATGTCGCACCCCGGTTTTGCGCTGATTGACGTGGTATCACCCTGCGTGACATTCAACAACAACGTGGGCTCCACCAAGTCTTACGACTATACCCGCGAGCACATTGAGGCCACAGCAGCGGTTGATTTTGTGCCGATTATGGAGGAAATCACTACCGAGTACAACGAAGGTGATTCCGTGGCCGTACAACTCCACGATGGCTCCACCATTTACTTGAACAAACTCGCCAAAGACTTCGACCCGCGCGACCGCCATTCTTCCGTCAACAAACTGTACGAATCAAAAAAGAGCGGCGAGATACTTACTGGCTTGATCTATATTGACCCGGAAGGCCGCGATTTGCACAGTATTTTGCACACCTCCACAACCCCGCTCAATGCGCTCGGGAAAGAGGTGCTTTGCCCGGGATCCAAGGTGTTGGAAGGAATCAATGCAGGATTGCGTTGATTGATTCGATTGGAGGATTGATTCGATTGGCGCGTTTGGTTTGGCATATTGATTAGCCTGATTACTATTTCGAATCAATGACCGCAATTTCGGTTCCAAAAGCCCTTGAAATACCAAACTAAACGCCCTAATCGAATCAATCGAATCAATCGAAAAATCGAATCAATGAAAATTGCTCTTCTTGGTGCAGGCCACCTCGGCAAAATCCATCTCAAATGCATTCTTGCCACCGAGTGCTGGGAACTGGCTGGTTTTTACGATCTCGACGACAAAAACGCAGAATCGGCCATTGCCCAGTACGGCGCAAAACGCTACAAATCCCTGTCGAAACTCCTTGCCGAATGCGACGCTGTGGACATCGTGACCCCTACGCCATCGCACTACGCATTGGCGGCCAAAGCCATCCAGGCAGGCAAGCACACTTTTATCGAAAAACCGGTCACTCAGACGATCCCGGAAGGAAGAAAGTTGCTGCAACTTTCTGAAAAACACAGGGTTAAAGTCCAGATTGGCCATGTTGAACGCTTCAATCCGGCCTTTACTGCTTTGGGTGGAATGACCTTGAATCCGATGTTTATCGAAGGACACCGGCTGGCGGCTTTTCAGCCCAGAGGCACCGAAGTTTCAGTTATTTTGGACCTGATGATCCACGACTTGGATTTGATCCTGCACCTGGTCAAATCCCCCGTAAAAAAAGTCAGCGCAAGCGGCGTGGCGGTTTTGAGCAATACACCCGATATTGCCAATGCCCGCATCGAATTTGCCAATGGCTGCGTGGCCAACCTCACGGCCAGCCGGATTTCTATGAAACAGATGCGGAAGATGCGGCTCTTCCAGCCCGACCATTACCTGAGCCTCGACTTTCTGGAGAAAAACGCCCAGATCGTGCGCCTTTTCGCCACTGATGCTGTTGACCTGCCTTCTACGGAAAACCTGATGGAATTTGACACGCCTGTAGGTAAAAAATGGCTGCAACTTTCCATGCCTGACACTGCACCTGTGAACGCCATTCAGCGCGAGTTGGAGACTTTTCACGATGCGATTGCCACGGATACAGAACCTATTGTTACGCTCCGAGATGGTTTTGAGGCCTTGAAATTGGCACACAGGATTTTGAAAGAGATAGAAGTTCGGAAAGAGGCGGTAGCAGTATAGCTGACTCACGACCAAAAACACCATGACCTACACCGATCAATTGAACCGCACCGTAAAACTAGACAACGGGCCACCGCGCCGAATGGTCTCGCTCGTGCCGTCCCAAACGGAGTTTTTGGCCGACCTGGGTTTGGAAAAGGAGGTGGTCGGGATCACCAAATTTTGTATCCACCCTGCGGAATGGTTTCAGCAAAAGAAAAGGGTAGGGGGCACCAAAACGCTTGATTTTCAGAAGATCGAAGCGCTGAAACCCGACTTAATCATTGGCAACAAAGAAGAAAACGAGCAAATTCAAATCGAATTCCTCGCGCAACGCTATCCAGTTTGGATGAGCGACATCTACACCTTAGAGGATGCGCTCGATATGATGCGAAAACTCGGGGAAGTAACCGGCAAAACTGAAAAAGGGAATGCAATCGCAACAGAAGTTGACAGACAATTCGATCAATGCTCAACCCTAAACACTCAACACGCTCAACCCCCAAAAGTCGCTTATCTCATTTGGCGAAAGCCCTTTATGGCTGCCGGTAGCCGTACATTTATTGACGATATGTTGCGTCGCGCAGGTTTTGAGAATGTCTTTGGGAATCTTGCTCGATACCCTGAAATCTCGGCCCAACAACTTGCCCTAGCTCGGCCAGCAGCCATTTTTCTCTCCTCTGAGCCCTATCCATTTTCAGGAAAACACATTGCGGGTCTTCAGGAGATTTGCCCGGAAGCACAGATACAACTCGTTGATGGTGAATTGTTTTCATGGTATGGAAGTAGGCTACTTCAAGCGCCGGGCTATTTTGCTGAACTTCGGGAAAAGTTAATCTAGAAATAAAAGCGGGGGTTCGACTCCAAGTCGAACCCCCGCTATGCGAAACAACTTCAGGTCGAACGCTCCACTGGATTTAATCATCATATTTCAACAAAAATTCCGGGTTTATCGCCTTGAACGAAACCCGACCGACCATATCCTGCCGCTCTGTAATTGGACGGATCACAATGCCTTCGCGATGCGTTCCTGCATTCAAAGCGGATTTTCCAACGGACATTTCCACCAGTGTTTGAATGTCGTTGGAGAGCAAATAATCTGTTTCCAGCACTGGAGTCGAAGCAATTTCCAAATGCCCGAGCATTTCCTTAAATTCCGGAAAATCCAGGTAGCGGTAAGCGTTTATATCAAAAACATTAAAGAAAAACACCTGCTGGCCGCGCAGTTGGTATTTGTTTTTCTGGATGCCTTCACCGACTATTTCGCCTTGCAGTGCGTAATCCCTCCCAAGTTTGGCCAATTTGTTCTCCAAGTCCAAGGCACGAGCGACTTGCCAGATGGAGTTGTCCGGGTCTTCGAGCAGTTCGAGGTTGCGGCTGCATACCCCAAAGTGGCCTTCTTTTAAGTAGTAAGTGACGCTGCTGCCGTCCAGTTTTTCACTGAGGTAACAAGGCTCGCCGACGTATTTATCGAGCAATTCCTGCAACACTTGAACTCGGGTTTCGTCGGTTTTTGGGATAAACGAAGGGAATGGCCCGAGTGCAATGCCAAGCAGGTTGGCAGGCATGGGCGGCTCATACTTCGTTACCCCCAGCACTTCGGTCACATCTGCATCTTCTTGAATATCAACACCTTCTGGAAGAATAGAAAGCGAAAAACAGATACCCTGCGAGATTTGTCCGCGCAGTCGAACGGTGCGGATGCGCATCCTGCGCGGGCGCAGGAACTCGAACTCCTCGCGATCAGGCAGCAGGCTGTCTATTTCGCAGTAGACACACAAGTCGCCCACTTGAAACTCGCCTTTTTTCACCACCAATTGCCAACCAAGCACCGTGGCTTTCACGATAGCATCGGCGTTTTCGATGGGTTCAAGGGCCTTGATACGTTGGATACTTGCTAATTTGCGCATAGAAAAAGTAACATGAATCATCCCAAATTTTGGGCGATTTTCGTCTCAGAGGGACGAAATCTTTGTAGAATTGTTGATTTCGAGCGTTGGCGTGCCGTAGGTACGCTATCTAACGCTCACTATGTTCAACTTGAAAAGTCTGCTTGCAGTTCCCAGCCTTGAAATAAAAGCGGGGGTTCGACTCCAAGTCTAACCCCCGCTAAGCGCAAAATCTGTTGCCAAATTACCTACGCACCAAGATATGTTTTCAGCAATTTACTGCGACTGGTAGCGCGCAACTTGTTGATAGCCTTGTCTTTGATCTGGCGGACGCGCTCGCGGGTGAGGCCAAATTTGTCGCCGATGTCTTCGAGCGAAAGCGGGTGTTCCACGCCAATGCCGAAGTAAAGTTTGATCACGTCGGCCTGACGCTCCGTAAGCGTACCGAGTGAGCGTTCGATTTCGCGGCGCAGCGAATCAGCATAGTCGAGGTGCGAGTCGGTGCCGGGCATGGTATTGTTTTCCAGCACATCGAGCAGCGAATTGTCTTCGCCTTCCACAAAGGGCGCGTCCATCGAAACGTGGCGAGCGGCAACACCGAGGGTGGTTTCCACCTCGTCGGTCGTGATTTCGAGCATTTCGGCGAGCTCTTCTGCGCTAGGCTCGCGCTCGAATTCCTGTTCGAGTTGGCTGAATGCCTTGTTGATTTTGTTGAGCGAGCCGACTTTGTTCAGGGGCAGTCGCACGATACGGCTCTGTTCGGCCAAGGCTTGGAGGATGCTTTGGCGAATCCACCACACGGCGTAAGAAATGAACTTGAAGCCGCGGGTTTCGTCGAAGCGCTGGGCGGCTTTGATCAGGCCGAGGTTGCCTTCGTTTATAAGGTCAGAAAGGCTAAGGCCTTGATTCTGATATTGTTTTGCAACGGAAACGACGAAGCGAAGGTTGGCTTTCGTGAGTTTTTCGAGGGCTATTTGGTCGCCTTGCTTGATGCGTTTGGCGAGGTCAACTTCTTCTTCGGGGGTCAGGAGGTCCACTTTGCCAATCTCTTGTAGGTACTTTTCGAGGGACTGGCTTTCCCGGTTCGTAATGGACTTCGTAATTTTTAACTGCCTCATGTATTGTGCTGCTGAGTTATTTTCGGCGCAAAGTTAAATTTTCCAACCCGTTTGCTCCTTATTTTTTTCAAATAAGGTAAAAGTTGGAAAATTTAAGTGAAAAAATTTTTAGGAAACAAGAACTAAAACGGCTTGCGATAAATTTTGTTCAGCAGGGTTTGCATTTGTCGGAGGGAAATAAAATTTTCACCCGTTCCTTAATCGCACAATTTCTCCCAATACCCTGTTGGCAAGATGCTCTGCCGCAAGGTCGAATTTTTTTATTTGCTCGATTTCAACATCGAGCAACTTGGGAAAGTACTCATACGAAAAGTTTAAA
>JANMME010000375.1:0-9009 GCA_031373015.1 Saprospiraceae bacterium | reverse complement strand
CCCAGTAAAACCTCGTTACCAGTACCCAGACCCGAAGGCGGCAAAATCACCTATTCTGGTCCGCAGGGCAACCATGGGAACACGCAAGGCTCGGCTGTTCCGGCGAATATTGCCAATGCCATAGCCAACTACGGACAGGGTATCGGCACCGTGTATTATGTAAGTGACCCCGTGCCGGGAATACCCGGCGCTGACCCTTGCGAGATACATACTTTTTCTACCAGCATTGATTTCAGCGGCGCCATCCAACCCGGATCGGCGTTTTCCTGGTATGTGGTAGGGGAAACCACCTCGGGCACCACGGTGGCCAGCCCGCCTTTATGCGACCGGTATTCACCCACGACCACCACAGGCGAGGTGCCGGTGAACACGCCTTGCCCGGTCGGGCCCATCTGCCAAATCAAACTTGATCCCCTCGTGCCCCCCTTGATGGACGGCGGCTTGAAAGCCTTCACCAAAGGCAGTATTGCGCGAGATTCCTTCATCTACCTCGAATCTGAAGGGCTTGATTTCGACGAGCTCAAACTGAGCTGTGAAAACCTTCAAGATTGCCCCGATTTAGGCAGTGTAGAATATATCGAGCTCTCTGGCCGGGTCAAGTTTGAATGGGAAATTACCAGCAAAGAGGGCGAATTCAAAAATCTCGGATGCCTGCCCACCAACTTGAAAAAAACAGAAGGCGAACACGTCATTCTGGAGCCGCCCTATATTCCCCTACCTGATAAAGACGCCAAGCCCAACACGGTCACGGTAAATATCACCTTGCGAATAATTGACGACAACCCAAACGGCGCCATTGACAAGACGGTGCCGCGAGATTTTACCGTTGAGATCAGTCGCGCTTTCTCAACACCTGAACTTTATACGGTCAAAGTTTCGCCCTCAGGAGGCTACACGCTCCCTTCGCCGCTAAATACCCCCTCCGATATTAAAATTTGCAAGCCCGAACCGCACCCTTGGGATAAGAAACCGCCGATCCCAAAACCGACCATCATACTGCCGAACGTAGAAGACAAGGAAAAGATGGTGGTCGGGCAATGGATCATCCTGGAAGCAAAAGACGACCGGGATTATGACCTGTTGCAAAACTTAAAGTGTGTGTCTCCGCACTGTACAAACACCACAGAACCGAACAGAACGTATCAGGATGATATGGAATGGACCTGGAAGATCAAAAGCGGTGGCGGGAAATTTATCGGCAGTGCCAAAGGCCGGTTCGTCATTTATGAAGCCCCTTTGCGCCTCAATGAGAAAATAGCCAAACAAGATATCGAAATCGAGGTAAAAGTGCGGAACCCCTTTGGCACCCAAATTATTGACAACCCCGACTCAAACACGATCACCCTCACGGTATACCAGGCTGGCATCAAACTTTCTTTCCCGGATTCAAAGTGGTTGCCCAGGGCCGACACAAATTCGGTGGAACTGACTTCGACCTTGCAATACTGTACCGATATAAAAGTAACGGGCAAGGGCAAAACGGAACAAGTGACCAAAACCTGGGCGCCTGCGCCGGCCCATGCATGTCGGATCCACTTTTTTGAGCTAGACAGTGTAAGCCAGGAACCCGGTATCTGCCTCAATGCACCCATCAAAACGGAAGCAGAAAATTGCCCCGACCTGATTTTGAAAAACGAAGAAAAATCTGAAACAGAAGGATTCAATCCTGCCAAGGCATCCAAATGTGATAACAACAAAGACCTTTATCAATCTGCCCGCAGTAAAAAAAACGTCCGCGAATGTAAAATCAAGGTGTTTTCCCTTGACTTTGGAGCCTACGGCGACGCCGCTTCATACGCCAATCAACTGCATAGAACGCTTGCCGGGCTAAAAAACCAAGAACCGTATTATGAATCCATACCGGTTCAAATAGCAGATGCCCCCACACATCCAGATAAGCGGCCAAAAATCCGGGTTGATTGGGACAATCGTGTGACGGTGCCCGTGGACATTGACGAAAATCATATCCCCGACAACGGATGGACGGCAACCATTAGCGAAGGCGTCCTACCTGATCCCGTGCTCGACACCATGGACAATGACACACACCCGGTCGGAGACGGAACCAATGGGGACGGGTTTTCTAACTACGAAGAATACCGGGGTTTTATGATTTATGATCCCAAGGACAAAAAATCCAAACACATCCGACTGGACAATAACAACAAAGACCTTTTTATTTACAATCCAGACGAGTTTGATCTCAGTCTCTATCGTTCGGCCTCGAAAGTCACCGCCCATGAAATTGTCAAAACACAATTTACGGGAATAGAGGAACGCTGGGTCAATTTCAACCATCACACCGCCCACGGCGACGATCAGCGCGGAATTCACCTCCATGATGTCAATCTGGTAAAAGGCTTAATGGGCATCGCCATTGCCAATTTCAATTGGGTAACAAACACCCAGAGTTGGCAAATTCCGGCACCGCCCAACTACAACAAGGAGGTGAAAGTAGATAGAGCCGGCATAGTGGAGGTTGTGAATGACATGAACAAATTTTTAGTTGATTCTATCAGATTATGTAATGATGCAATTATAAAAATTAATCCACGGCTGAAAACCGTGACAGATGGTTTAGACAAAGCAATTGCCGATTTGGCAAAATGGGAGGATGCGCTAAAAGCAGAACCGGACCCGAAGAAAAAAAAGCAAATTCAAATCAAAGTAGATGCCGCTAACACAGAAAAAACAGCTTGGGAAACACGAAAGACCGCCCTGGAAAACAACAAAAAGGATCTCGAAGACAAGATAAAAGAACTAGAGGGGAGAAAAATCGACCCGGGTGAAAAAGAGCGATGGGTCGTGGCGCACGAACTCTCCCACGCCAACAATGTCTATCACCATGGAGAAATGGAGGGCAAAAACCCCAACAATATTCCAGGCACCCGGAGCGGCGATGTGCAGTGTGTGATGCGCTACGACAACGTCGGTGTGCCCGTACCGAATTTCCGACCGGAGGCTATCGGCTCGAGCCTTTGCAGCGCAGCTGCAGGCACAGGGTACAACGCCAACGGCGCCCATTTTGGAAATTGTGCTACTACGACAGGCGGCCCAAGAGGCGATTGTTTTCATCAGATACGCATCAAATGCAAATACATCCATAATAGAAATTCAGGGTTCCCAATACGGATGGATCATTGATAAATCAGATATCCAGCTTTGCAGGAATCAACTGGAAAAGGAATAAATACTTTATTCAGATGAAATCAAAAATCAACATCCTCCTCCTTCTTGCCGTTTTTTCGGCCCAAACGCGCTTGGCCGCTCAATCCGAAATCAGTGCCAAAGCAAGCGGTACCGGCCGAACAACAGGCCATATCGCCAATATTACCCTGCGCAACAACGGTACAAGCATCGCAGACTTCCAGCTTGGCCCCTTCTTTATTCCCGCTCAGGGACAATATCAGCCCTATATCGTGCCGCGTAGCACGAGCATTCCCCTGGTGCCACACAAATCCGTCACCATCCCACTGCATGGCTACTGTGCGGATATTTACAGCCCCCCTATACCTGATGGCCATCGGCTGCCTGCACCTGGCACCTGGATCAAAACAGAGCCCGGCCAGGTGCCGGATTATGGGTGGATTAACACCTCAGGTGATGGGATCGGAAAAGGCATCGTTGGAGATTCAAGCATCTTAGTCCCGGGCACTGTCCGTCCGCTCCGTGTCACGCTCGACATCTACAAACGACCGGAGCTGGCAGGCCCGCTCCTGATTGATGTTGTGAAAAGGGCCGAAATGGCCTTCGATTCCCTCAAAAGCGCCGGAAAAATCACTACACCATACACCAATGACCCGAGCAGGGAAAAGGAAGCCGTTGTGCAGCAAGTCGTCTGGAAATACACTTCGGTTTTGACCGGCCATGTTTACCCAAAAGAACAGTTTCATGGAAAAATGGTGGAACAATTGGTCGCTACAACCGGAAAACCGGAAAACGCCCTTCCGCCCGCAACCCAACAACAATTTGAAAACGGGGTAGACGATTTTTGGGACGCATTCAGCGCAGTCGGCAAAGAAGCCAAAATACTTTCGAACTAGAAAAATTGTACCTATTCAGCCGCCTCCAAATTCCCGAAGGGAATCTATGTTTATAACACCGAACAAGGACATTTTCGCCAAATCCCGAAGGGATTTTATGTGAAAACCGCGCTTGACAACATACAATCCCTTCGGGATTTTTATCAAACAACCCATTTTCGTCTATAAACATAGATTCCCTTCGGGAATTTGAAAGCGGTTGTATTGTTACCCAAGTTTTAAAAACTTGGAAAGTCTATTTCCGCGAAAAATGTCCATTAATGTGCAAACAAAGCCAAAAAGAAGCGAACAGTGTCAAATTATACTTCGCACCAAATGGTTTTGTGCGAAGTATAGAAACAACCAAACTTATGCAAGCACGAACCTTATCTGCCCTCATTTTTGCCCTTTGCCTTTTTTTGGGAAACCAGCTTGCCGCACAGCAAACCAGTGTCTGGGATAAAATAGATGTGGCTGGCAAAGAGGCCAAAGTCCTCAGCGCGAAAACACCTGATCACAAGTTCCCCTTGTGGATACCAATTGGCGGCGTTGTCCTGGTGGGCGGCGGTATTGCCACTTATCTGCTGTTAAAAGACGATGAAACCACCGCTGTTGCGCCAATCGCCGTGAACGACCAGTTGCAAATCAACTGCAACCAAAGCGCGACCATCTCCGTGCTTCAAAACGATCGCGGCGACGGGATTCACGTTACGGGTGTCGCCCCCTATCCCGGAGCAAGCGTCGTGATACAGAGCGACCAATCCCTTTTGGTCACGGCTCAAAATTCCGGGACCTTTACCTATACCATCACAGACAACAATAACCAGACGAGCAGTGCATCCGTGCTGGTAACGGTGGTCAGTGCTCCCATTACTGCAAACAACGACCTGTTTGATGCCCCTGCGGGAGCCACCAGCATCAGCGGCAACTTCCTCCTAAATGACATGGGCAATGGCCTGACGGTTTTAAGCACCAGCACCCCAGCTGGTGGCACGCTCACGCTCACGGGCGCGGGTGGTTTTACTTTTGAGGCGCAAATTGGTTTTTGTGGAACAACCAGCTTCTCGTATTCCATACAGGGTAATTGCGGGCAAACAGCAAGTGCCCAGGTGCAATTGAGATTCGAGGACAATCAGGCACCCAGCATCACTTGTCCGGGCAACATACAAATCAATTGTGAGCAATCCCCCGACCCCTCCATTGCAGGGACCGCTACGTCAACCGATAACTGCGATACCAGTCCGAGCATTCAGTTCAACGATCAAATCAACGCCGGAAGCTGCAGCGGGACATTCACCGTGGCCCGTACCTGGTTGGCGACCGACGATGCGGGAAACACGATCTCCTGTGTCCAAAGCATTCAAATAGCCGACAATAATGGCCCGATCATCACTTGTCCGGCCAATGCAACGGCAATCTGCGGGCAGCCTATTACCCCCGCGGTGACCGGCTCGCCCACTGCGACCGACAATTGCAGCGCCGTGGGAAACATCACGTTTACGTTTACAGACAACAGTAGCGGCCCCTCCAATTGCGCAACCGTACTTCGCAGCTGGCAGGCGCGCGATGCCTGTAACAACAGTTCCGTTTGTACTCAAACCATTACCGTTACCGACAATGTTGCGCCCCTGGTTACTTGCCCACCAGCGATTATCCTGCCCTGCGGCTCGCCATCTGACCCCTCCGTTACAGGTACACCGACCGCCACCGACAACTGCGCGGTCAATTTGATGTTTCAAATAACAAATGAATCCATGTCTGGTATGGGTTGTGCAGCCACCATTATCCGCACTTGGTCGGCAAGCGATGGCTGCGGGAACATGAGTACCTGCACCCAATTCATCCAGTACCAAAATGCGGATTGCCCATTTACCGTCAGCGCGAACATCGTTTCGGCCACCTGTGGGTATGATAACGGGAGTATTGTGCTCAGCGTTAGCCCGCCCGCGGGTTATACTTATTCCTGGTCTGACGGCAGCGAGGGCTCCCAGATCAACAATCAGTACGCAGGCACCTATACCGTTATCGTTGCCAATACAGCCACAGGTTGCCAGGAATTTCATAGTTATACGATCGCGGAACTGCCGGCCAATTATATCCAGAGCTTCTCAAGCACTCCTGCCACCTGTAGCGCAGAGGGCAATATATTGTTGAATTTATTTTCGCCGAATGGAGGAGGCTCCATGGAAGCAACCGTCTCCGGGCCGGATAATTTCACCGCAAGCGGTCTGCCAAATGGACAAGTTTCCTTAGCAAACTACGGGAATATTATGGCCGGGGATTACACCATTGACGTGATTGACACCGATATTGGCCCTCAATGCGTTGAAAGTGTGAATGTTACGGTGGATGGGCCCGCTCCGATTCTCTTAGAGGTTACCAATGTTATCCCGCCAAACCCGCCAGGCGCCCCGAACGGCCAGATTTTCCTGCACATCGTCATTGACATACCTGCGCCGCCGTATCTTATTTTTGTCAACGGCAATGTTTACGGCTCCACCAACAATGTCAATTTTCCGGTTGTTGGTTTATTTGCCGGCACGTATGAAATTTATATTGTCACCATGGGTGGCAACGGTTGCCAATCGGAAACCGTAACGGTGGTACTTGGCAACAATCCCCCACCCTTCGGCAAATTATCGCTTTCCATCCTGCCAGCGCCAAGCCCGGTTTTCGCTGCGCCCTTTTTCAACCATGCGGTTCCAGAACATCCTGCGCAAGCAAGCATTCCGACACTGCAATCGGCACCGGGCTTTCAGGCTGTGTTCGATTGGAAGGGCAGCATGGCGCTTCTTTTTACAGCATCCAGCCAGAATTTCCTGGAGTATATGCCGAACAACAATACCCCAGCTGTCTCAGCAACAGGAAGCGGTCGGCTGAATCAATTTGCCTTGGGGATACGCCAATATCATTCCTTCGGCGGTTCATATCGTAGCTATCTGGGCCTGGAAAACCTATGGCTGGAGGCAGAATATTGGCAAGCTGGATTGCCTTCTTCATCTAATATTGTTCCAAGAGCCCAGGCCATCCATCGCGAACAAAAACAATACGGTTTGCTGAATTTTGGTTTGGAGCACCCGCTTTTCTCTTCCGTTTCTATCGAGTATAAAGCAGGCATTGCCTGGCCATCAGAGCAGATGTCATTTCGGTTCAGCGCAGTAAAAACCTTTGCAGAAGTTAAGATGAAATGGCATGGATTAGGAACGCGGTCGAAATAAAGAACAGTTTTGGGGTGGCGTTTTTGTCTCTGTCAAGGCGCAAGGAGGGCGTTTAGTGGGGCTAAAAAACCGACGAGCAACGAAGAGAGAGGCAAAATAAGGCCGCCAAAACTGTTACTTTATTTCGACCGCGTTCCTTAAGTGCCGCGCCAGGTTTATAATTTGATAAGGACCTTCAGTGACTGCGCTGATGCTGTCTTGATTTTTACCATATAAATGCCTGCCGGAAATCCACTGAGGTTGAAGTCGAATTGTTGATCTGGCAGCACCTCATGTTGATCCAAGAGCAACTGCATGTTCTGATCAACCACATTGCCGATTTCTATGTGCAACTTAGCGTCAGGCACGTCGCGAAGCTGAATACGCATCCAATCGGAAGCTGGATTGGGGTATAGGGAACAAGTTATATCGGGAGCGATTGTATGGGTATCCGATAAGAATTCATCGTCAAATTGGTATGTCCTGCCGGGATTTGAAAAAAAGCCGGTAAAGTGACTCCCCCAAACATGATTATTTGCAACCGTTAATCCCAGAGTGAAGCCAAGGCACCAAGGCTCTGAGGATAGATACTTGCCGTTGGTGGTGTCAATTTTGTGCAGCATTCCCATTACGGGGTCAATCCCGTACAAACTACCATTGATAAACTTAATACACAGATCGTATGCGGCCAATACAAAGCTGTCCAGCACCACTCCGCTTGTTGCATCCAGTTTATACAAGGTTGACTGTGTTTCTGAAGGCGTGCTATATTCGGTATGCCATAGGTAGGTACCATCGAACGCTACGCCGTAATTATTCGGATCAGAAGGGTCTACTCCGTTATGTGGAAGGTTAAATTGTGTAACAACGGCTCCTGTAACAGTGTCTAATTTATACAAAATACCATCTTGCTCCACACATAGTAAAATATTTGTGCCATCAAAATCCATGCCTCCGCCGGGGCCGGTCAGACATGGGGAAGGTATGGAATTTACAAACTGCCCCAAAAGGTCGAAGCGGTAGATAGATCGTGGGTATTCAGCATTGTTGCACCAAAAGTAGGTTCCGTCAAAAGTGATCCCAGTAGGATTCAATTCAGGATGGGCAAACGAAAAGATCGTATCGCAGGTGTTGTCCCTGATTACTGAAAGGGGGGCGTTTCCAGCCTGCCTGCCGTTAATTAAAATATGTTGTGCTTTTGCAGCCTGCACAGAAAGGATTGCAAAAAGGCCGAACAAAATACTGATTTTTTTCATGACAATAGGAGGTCTGGTAATGGCAAATGCCATATTTAAATTGTAAGTGCAATAGTATGAAAACCAAGCGAGTCTTCATATTATTTTCGGTAATAATTAAGCATCGGGTAGATATTCAGAGTCTTTGAGGCCAAGGGGTTGTAGTATTGAGGCGGTCTTCCTTTCTTGTTGGCGTCATCCTCGCCAACAACGGCAGGGTAAGCCTGTATGTATCCCCGAACGCTGTTCCGGGGGGAAGGGGGCGGATTGACGAAATACTATCCAGACACATAGCCCCGGAACAGCGTTCCGGGATACTGACCCTGGCGGCTATTTTGAACATCACACGGAATGGCCGGGCGACCATCACGTCGTGCGACGACACCATCGGGGCGACCACCCGGGGGTAGGGGGGCAGGGCCTACGCATTAAAATTGAGGGCTTTATCTCTGTAATCATCAGTTCTTGCACATTTAGCCATTTTTCTTGCGATGCTGATTTTATCAGGAATATGTTGTAACAAGTTCAAAGCGATTCTTCGAATTAGCGCAAAGT
>JANMME010000317.1:0-3546 GCA_031373015.1 Saprospiraceae bacterium | reverse complement strand
GTCGGGGTTTTGCGCCATGAACTTGCGCACGGCGGCCGTCATGGCCAGGCGAATGTCGGTGTCGATGTTGATTTTGCGCACGCCAAACTGGATCGCTTTTTGAATCTCTTCGACCGGCACGCCATAGGTTTCGCGCATGTTGCCGCCGTATTCGTTAATGATGGCCAGCAAATCCTGCGGCACCGAGCTTGAGCCGTGCATCACCAAATGGGTATTCGGGATGCGTTTGTTGATTTCCTTGATGCGCTCGATCGCCAAAATGTCGCCCGTGGGCTTGCGGGTGAACTTGTAGGCGCCGTGGCTGGTTCCGATGGCAATTGCCAACGCGTCAAGCTGCGTGCGTTTCACAAAATCTGCCGCCTGCTCCGGGTCAGTCAGCAATTGTTCCATCGTCATGGTGGCTTCGGTGCCGTGGCCGTCTTCCTTGTCGCCCTTCATGGTCTCCAGGCTGCCCAGGCAGCCCAATTCGCCCTCGACGGTGACGCCGGTTTTGTGCGCCATATCGACCACTTTGCGGGTGACTTCGACGTTGTAGTCGTAGCTGGCGATGGTCTTGCCGTCGCCTTCGAGAGAGCCGTCCATCATCACCGAGGAAAAACCCAGGTTGATCGCGCCTTGGCAAACTTCCGGGTTCTGGCCGTGGTCCTGATGCATCACCAGCGGAATGTGCGGGTAAGCCTCAATCGCCGCTGAGATCAGGTGTTTGATAAACGCCTCACCCGCGTATTTGCGCGCCCCAGCGCTGGCCTGCAAGATCACCGGCGCACCGACTTCATCGGCGGCCGACATCACCGCCTGTACTTGCTCGAGATTGTTGACGTTGAAAGCCGGAATGCCATAACCGTTGACAGCCGCGTGGTCGAGCAGTTCACGCATGGAGACGAGAGCCATAAGAAACCCCTGGAGAAGTTGAAAATTAAGCTTTGGCGGTGGACGAAAAAGTTTGGTAACCGCCTGGTAACTTTTTGCCGATGGCCGGATTTTAGTGGAGACGTTTGCTCAAGCACAGAGCCTAGAAATGCTCACACCTGTACCAATCCACCGATGTCCAAAAGCAGCAAACCTTTGGCAAACCAAATTGACCAGCAGAGTTGTGTAACATGACATCGCCCCTTTCTAGTGCACGGTCAAAAAACATTACATGAGACGAAATGAACCACCTATACCAAGAAATCCTAACTAGGCACGTCAAACCAAACGTGGACGGCACTGGCGGCAGAACTTTTGACGTTGAAGACTTTTTCAACGACTGGTTTTATAAACATGGACGTCCATATTCAATTTTTTTCAAACAAAATTTGGAAATAACAAATCTTCAATACGCGGAGTTATGCCCTCTAGTTAGACAGTATACGCATATTAGGGATCCATTAACAAACAATGAAACTCCAGCTCCAGGCGTTATGTTTCACAGCTCAGAGGACTTTAAAAACACCTCCAAAAATATTGTTCTCGCTTTTATCAACGGATTTGACAATTCCGCTGAAATCAAATGGGATATATTCTTTGCCGCTTATGGCTCGATACTAATGCACGGTGTAATACTAGATGCTCGATTTGGATCTTGTTCATTATTATTGCCACCATGCCTATCTGTCACACTTAGTCAAGTTTGCGCGCAAAGTGGGTATATCGATTCCTGCGGCCCCCAAATTTATCTGAGTCAATTTGACCGTGGAACATTTCCTGCTCTGATTGACCACATAAAAAGCTATATTGAATTGCGAACAAAGAAGTCCGTAGAAAAACACAGAAACGAAAAAATTAATCTCGCAATATGGTCACATGAGGACTCTTCAAAAACCAATGTTGATAATTTGAAGGGCTCTGGGCTCAATTCTTTCAAAATTTACCGCGACAAAGTTCGTCTCGGAAACATTAAGCTGGGTGATATTTTCAAGATTATTTTCGTAATTGCTCCGCACCTAAAAAATTATATTAACGTCATTGACAATTCAAATAACGATCGCCAACCCGAAAAATGCGACGGTACCATTTGGATTTTACAAGATCGTGATATTCAAAATTCATCCTATGGCAATTTTCCTGGTAAAAAGCGCTATGTAATTTGCTACCATCAAATTTTCAAGAGCTGTAATCCACTGCATTTTTTTGATGAAAATAAACCCGCTTGGATTGCGCCAATAACAATGCCACATTCTATGCTGGGGGCAATGATCAATATCACCAGGCCTTGGGGTGAATCTACTATCAAAATCCACGACCCATTTTGCGGCACCGGCTCGTTGGTAGTGGAATGCTTAAAGGATGCGAAGATATTTGCCAGTGGTAGCGACTTATCAGACTTTACACAACTTTTACTAAAAGACAATTTGGCGTATTTTGCTGCATCGTCCGACGACTTGCACTTATTATGCACACATGCTAAAAATTTATGCTCGATCGATTTTGAAATTAGCTCTCTTACTGATGCAGACATTCAACGTACGGAGCAATTTTTTTTGAACAACAGTAAAGTATCAATTTCTAAATCCGCTCGAAATGACTTCATTCAGGCTCTTAGGTTGGCACTTGAGTATAAAACTCTATCGGATTTTGTCGATCAGGAAAAAAAGTTTAAGACTACGGCATTTGTAAAGAGTATTGATCTCCAAGCATTGATTGTTAAATTCTTTTTTTATATCGCTTTACGCGCTGAAGCTCGAGCGACGGAGGTAAGTGACCCCAAAATTACCTGGATAGGAATTTTCAGGGAAAAAGCAGGTGAATTAGTCCGCCATATTTCAGATCTAGCGAAATGGAAAGATCGTGAGAATTCTAAAGAAAGAAAATTCCCTAGGCTGCCAGCCGAGTTGAGGGGGTGCCGACATACCGATTTTGGATTTTTTGAGCTTGGTATTTCCCCTGAAATTTTTGAAAGAGCCAGTTCTCAAGACAAATTCAAGGCGGTTTCAATAGCTAGCGCTACCAGTGAAGAGTCTTTCGCTGATGGCCTCTACGACGTTGTTGTCACAGACCCCCCCTATGGATTCAATACTACTGAAGTTGAACATCAACTTGCTAATTTGTATGCCGATTTTATAAAAGTCTGGGTTAGAAAATTGAAGCCGAAAGGTCATTTTGTTATTTGCCTCCCACAAGAAACTTACAATGGGCAGATACTTCCTTATTGCACAAAACCCCAATTGATTGTCTCGCAAGTTATGGCCGCGGTGGCAGACATTGGATTGCAAGTAATCGTTCCGGCAAAAACTCAAGCCTCTCATGTTCCTGGAGCATATCCTCCGTACTACTGGGAATCGAGTAAAGTATTAAGGCGTGTCGTATTGCATTTCCAAATCGATAGTAAATAGCGTGTTCTTGCGTCGCTGCAGAACGTTTGCTTAGATTATGCAATTTGCCATGCTTTTGCTAACAGCAGTGGGCAACGGTGAGTTAAGGTCTGCTTTCAATTTTGACATTGGCCGCTCCTACTTTGTGGCCAGCGCCAACTAACTCACCCTACAAATCTTCAACATATTCGTCCCCCCCGGCGCGCCCATAGGTTCGCCGCAGGTGATCGCGTAGACGTCGCCACTTTGCACG
>JANMME010000254.1:0-4628 GCA_031373015.1 Saprospiraceae bacterium | reverse complement strand
CAAACAATGCCGGATAAAAAAATACTAATCCGCAACAGCACCGCTGAGTTCCTGATTTTCAGCGCCCAGGCGAACGAAAACACCATTGAAGTGATGGTGCAAGACGAAAGCGTTTGGCTGACGCAAAAGATGATTGCCGCGCTTTTTGAGGTTGAGGTGAACACCATCAACTATCATCTCAAAGAAATTTACAAAAGTGGCGAGTTGGGGGAAGCGGCAACTATTCGAAGTTTTCGAATAGTTCAAACCGAAGGCAAACGGGAGGTGAGCCGCGATGTGGAATTTTACAATTTGGACGCCATCATCTCGATTGGCTACCGCGTCAATTCGCAGCGGGCGACGCAGTTCAGGCAGTGGGCAACGGGTGTTTTACGGGATTTCGCCGTTCGCGGGTACGTACTTGACAAGGAACGGTTGAAAAACGGCGCCTTTTTGCAATTCAACGAAAAAGAAATTTTGGGCAACGCAGGCAAGGTGACCCAAGCGATCGCCAAGGCATTTGCCGAAAGCGAATTTGAAAAATACCGCATCGTTCAAGACAAACTTTTCGAAAGCGATTTTGACAAAGCTGTAAAAAAAGCACTCAATCCCAAAAACGAAACCCGATAGTTTGAGTTGCCTCAGGGACTACCGGGAATAAGTTGACTCAAAGATTAGCAATTATTTTTTCAATGAATGACCATAGACGAAGCAGCCTTGTGTATATAGGTTGCTTATCATCACTCCTTTTGGTGAAGGCGTAAAACGTGCCTCATCGGATACTGCCGCCGTCCGAAATGATCTGATGATAAAACTGGCGGATGAAGTGGTGGTTGGATATGCAAATCCAGCGGGAATCTTGAAAAGACGGCTTGGTTTGGAGCGGGAGAAAAATCTGGTATTTTTGACCTGAAAGCCAATGGAATCGCTCTTGGCATTTTTGTCAGACGAACAAGCTCCTTGATTCCTCCCGACAACTGCCTTAACTTTACCACCCAATCATGGACAAACAACCCAACAATCCCCTGCACGGCAAAACCCTGCAAATGATCCTGGAGCACTTGCTAGACACCTACGGTTGGAAGGGCTTGGCCTATCATATTGACATCAATTGCTTCAAGAACGAACCGAGCATTACCTCCAGTCTCAAATTTTTGCGCAAAACGCCCTGGGCTAGGCAGGAAGTGGAAGCATTGTATTTGCGAACGCTCAGGGAGGCATAGTCTGTTCAAGTCATCCCACACCCTGATTTTCATCATCGCTCCGCATACGCCCGGTCAAGCAACTTTGTGATGTAAAAAATCACATTGTTATGCAAAACACCACACCTATCTCCAGAATTATGACGCGGAAGCCCGCTACGGTTGCACCTGATGACAACCTCGAAAGCGTGCGGAGCATTTTTGAAAAACACGGTTTTCACCATATCCCGGTAGTCGAAAGCGGCAAACTGGTGGGCATTATAAGTTATACCGATTATCTGCGCGTTATCAGCGATTTGTATGGAAATGCCGGGGCCGAGCGAGTCAATGAACGACCGCTTCACACCAAACTTGTTAAAGAAGCGATGACCGAACACTTGGTCTGCCTCGCACCCACCGATACCATAGAAGATGCGCTAAGGGTGTTCCAACCCAACCACTTTCACGCTGTTCCAGTGATAGAAGGCGACCGCCGTTTGGTCGGAATCCTTTCTACTCACGATTTGATTAAAGTATTGGAAAGGGTACTTGCGCCCGAGATTGATTACGCTTCTAAGTAAGTTTGCTACGATTTGCGATTTTTGATTTTGGATTTACGATTATCCAGATGCGAAAAAGGCTAGAATTTTGCCTTCTTCGCATCTGGATAATCGTAAATCCAAAATCCAAAATCGTAAATTCCAAAAATGTATTCATGCAGCAAACATCTCAAGACGCACCCTTTACCGGGCTCACCACTGCGCAAGCGGAGCATCAACGCCGCATTTTTGGCAGAAATGAACTTGAAGCCACGCGCCGCAATCCCTTATTCGAACGAATTTGGAACATCATTTCTGAGCCGATGTTCCTCCTGCTCGCCATAGCCTGTGTGCTGTATTTTTTGCTCGGCGACTTTACAGAGGCGATTATGATGGTCGTGTCCATATTGTTCGTAACAGGCATTGAGCTTTACCAGGAAACCAAAAGCGAACGCGCGCTGGAAGCCTTGCGAAAGTTTACCCGGGCTCAGGTGCGTGTCTTGCGCGATAGCACCTGGATGGAGATACCCTCTGAAGATCTTGTCCCATACGATATTGTAAGCATAGAGGAAGGCGAACGCATCCCCGCCGACGGCATGCTTTTGGAGCAGCACGACCTTTCGATTGACGAATCGGTGCTCACGGGCGAGAGCTTACCCGTAGAAAAACCGGCAGCTAGCGACGAGTCAATAGTCAATAGTCAACAGTCAATAGTCGGCAGTCTCTTCCAAGGCACTACAGTAGCCACTGGCAAAGGTATTTTCAAAGTAACAGCCACTGGGGCGCGTTCCGAGTTTGGCAAATTGGGCAAATCTATTGAGTCCATTGACACTGAACAAACGCCGCTACAAATTCAAATCAAGCGCTTTGTGAGAAACATGGCCATTACTGGCGGATTGGCATTTACGCTGGTTTTTGCCTTGAATTTCTGGACAGAAAACGACGTCTGGAAAGCCCTACTTTTTTCGCTCACGCTGGCCATGGCCATTTTGCCCCAAGAAATCCCTGTGGCATTCAGCGCCTTCATGGGTTTGGGCGCCTTTCGGATGATCAAATTCGGTATCTTGGCCAAGCAGCCCAGAACGGTGGAAAGCCTCGGCTCGGCCACCGTCATTTGCCTAGACAAAACCGGAACCATCACAGAAAACAAAATGTCCGTTGCCGAAGTGGCTGATTTTTCAGGACTTGGCCGCACCCTCGAATTCGCTTTATGGGCCAGCGAGCCGGAGCCCTTTGACCCCATGGAAAAAGCCATTTTAGAAGGCCAACTTTTAGCGACTTCATCATCAACTGACCCGAGGAAGGGTTTCCAATTGATAAAAGAATACCCGCTTTCCGGCAAACCGCCCATGATGACCCACGTTTGGGAAAAAAAATCTGCGCAACGCAGCATTGCCTGCAAAGGTGCGGTAGAACGGTTGTTGGATATTTCAGGGGTCAAATCTGCCTTGCGCGAGCAGGTTTTGACTAAAACGGATGAGATGGCTAGTCAGGGCTATCGGGTGCTGGGCGTAGCAAGCGCCGTTTTAGAGGGAACCGATTTCCCAGCCGAACAGGATCATTTTTCCTGGAAATTCGAGGGATTGGTTGCCTTTTTTGATCCGCCAAAAAAGAACGTGGCGGCTGTTTTCAAGAAATTCTACCTGGCGGGCATACGGGTGATCATGATTACGGGCGATCACGCTGCAACCGCAAAAAATATCGCTGCCAACACGGGCTTGAAGGGATGGGAAACAGCCTTGACCGGAGACGAAATCATGAAACTCAGCGACGCCGAACTGCGTGACACTGTTCAGAAAGTAAACGTGTTCGCCAGAATGTACCCCGATGCCAAGCTCAAAATAGTGAATGCACTAAAAGCCCTGGGCGAAACGGTTGCCATGTCGGGCGATGGCGTAAATGATGGCCCTGCACTAAAGGCTGCCCAAATCGGGGTGGCCATGGGCAAAAAAGGGGCTGAAATCGCCAAAAGCGCGGCCTCTCTGGTGTTGCTCAACGATAACTTGAGCGCCATGGTGACCGCTATACGCATGGGCCGTCGCATTTACGACAACTTGCGAAAGGCTATTCGCTACATTATTTCCATCCATCTGCCCATAGTGCTCACCGTGTTGGTGCCCCTTTTGTTTGGCTGGCCTTATACCCACATCCTGCTACCCTTACATGTCATCTTCCTTGAACTCGTAATGGACCCCACCGCTGCCATCGCTTTTGAAAATGAGCCCGCGGAGCCTAACCTGATGCGCAAACCACCCCGGCGCAACGACACCTCACTTTTTTCTTGGAACGAGCTGGGTGTCAGTCTTTTGCAGGGGACGTTGATCACGGCAGGTGTATTTTTTATGTATCACTTCGCCATCGGGCAAGGCAAAAACGAGGAAGGCGTACGGTCTATGGTGTTCGCCACACTGGTCTCTGCCAACCTGTTTCTGAGCTTGGCCAATCGCTCTTTCGACTATGCTTTGCACCGCACGTTGTTTTATAAAAACCCTTCGCTGCCTTTTATTCTGAGTGTTTCGGCCCTGATGCTGTTGGCAATTTTGTACGTCCCGTTTTTGACCCGCCTGTTTAAAATGACGTCCCTTGGAGGAGCAGATATTGGCTGGTGCGTATTGGCGGGTTTGCTGAGTGTAGTTTGGTTTGAGGTGTATAAAGCGATACGGGAGTGGCTGGAGGCCCATCGTTCCAACGCGAACAGGAGTCATCCCGAACTTTTTAAGAGTCCCAGAGGGACTGAATCTTGGTAGAAAACAGATGAAAATGCGGTTGGCGTGCCGTAGGTACGCTATCTGCCGTTTTTTAGATAGCGTACCTACGGCATGCTTTCGCATCGAAAACAATATTTCTACCAAGATTCCGTCCCTCTGGGACGTACTAAACTCAAAATTTGGGATGATTCATTTTTGTGTTTTAAATCATGTCACATTTA
>JANMME010000252.1:0-6119 GCA_031373015.1 Saprospiraceae bacterium | reverse complement strand
TGAAGTGTTGATGAAGCCGGGAAAACCGAAAGCGTCGTTCGCTTCTCTTGGGATTCCGCTCCGCCGTAGTTGTTGGCGAGGACGCCAACAACGGCAAAAAAAACCACCTAATATCAGTTGTTTCTCTTGGAATTCCGCCCTGCCGTGGTCGTTGGCGAGGACGCCAACAACGGCAGGGCGGGCGACGCTGTATAAACTAAAAAGTCCCCCGTACTCGATGTACGAGGGACTTATGATTGAGATCGGAATCCCAATTTCTATGGCACTGTACTTACCCTCTGCCTTCTTTTGGCGGCAGCGGCTGCGGGTTCAATAAAACCCAGGAAAGACTGTCCAGCACACGCGCCACGGCGAAGGCCGACATGCCAGAAACGGCAAAGGAGGGTTCCAAAAATGTCTGGCCCAGATAGCCGCCGACGATTCCGCCTATCACAACTATGGCGAACCGCGCCAGGCGAAATGGATCAGGTGGTGGTGGCGGGCCACCGGGGATTGGAATGTTGGGGTAGACAGTGCCGCAGTAGCCCATCATGGCCCAGAAAGCATAAGCTGTAAACATGGTGTAGTTAAATTTATAGGGTGAATAGAAATTTTTGGCAATCGCCCTAGTGCCGCGTCCAGCAAATAGCTCATGAATTGACGGCCATATTTTCCCTTCCTCTCCGTTGATCGTCGTTTAAAATGTCCCGCATTGCGCCCTCCTCTCGCCTTGATGAACGAAAAATCTGTCTCCTCAATTCACGCGCTATTTGCTGGATGCGGCACTAGGCTTTCATCCTTGATTGGGCTAGCAAAGATGGCAAATTAAGGCGATATCTCCCGCTACAAAGGGGGTGTCTCAATTTCCCAAGATCAAGCTTCCGACCCATTTCAACAATCCAAACAACAAACTCCCTCCACGACCGTCAACGGTGAAGTCCGCAATATCCGTTCCATGCCCAAGTTGACCGACAGCGGGCGATTTAAGCCGCCGTCGCGCGTGGGCAGCATTTCCACCACCAGCACGCTCAGCGGGGCATCGGGTGGAAGTCCCCATTTGCGCAACATCCCTTGGATTTCTGCCCGTTCCCAAAGGGTGGAGCCAAGAGGATCTTTAGGTATCCCTTCAGGACTTCCATCATTTGCTTGCCGGGTGAAGTACAATTCCATCGGTTTTTCACCCAACAAAATATTCCGGAAGTCCTGGCCATCGGCTTGATGTGCCTGCGCGTAGAGTAAGGCCCAAAGGGTCGTCTCCAGTTGCCATTCATGGTTTTCTCGTGTTTTGATAAAATTCGGGGAGCGGCCTTTGTGTACTGGTACAGCGAATGGTGCGAATACATCTAGCGTTTTTTGCCCGAAGGCAGCCGTGCAGCTGAGTTCTGGAGCGGGATGTTGTACACCAGCCAAACGCAATTCGGCACCGTAGCGTCCGCGGGCCGTAGACCAGATATCCTTGTGCCCAACACGGAATTCATAAGTGAAGAAACCAAACAACTCCCTTGAATCCGCATTGAGGCCCGGGGGCAGGGGCAGCAGATAATGCCTCGCTGCTTGGCCGGGTGCCACTTGGGCCGGAATCATTTCCTGCATAATGCCCATTCCTGCCTGATCGTGTGCCTGGTCTGGAAATATAGCCCGTATCCATTCCGGGTCTATCGGTAGGCCAGGTTCGTCCGGAATGATAATAGGCACACCAGAAGGGAGTATTATGGGCGGATTGTCCTTGATGTAATCGTTTGTCATAACCGGGTCAGGGCCATAGGCCAGCACACGGGCGAAATAGGTATCCTCCTCATGGGCGATTGGCTCCTCGAATTCGATCCATAGGGCGCGTTGGCGCTGCTCTGAAGCGGAATAATCGTCCGACCTTTTGTACGGAGAGAGGGCAATGCCTGCCGATATGATCTTGGGTATCTGTACCGGTGGAATTGTGACGGGCAAGGTCATGTTTTTCAAGTGCAGTATTTTGGGCAGGTTTTTTGGCTTTTGCCCGGTTTTGAAATTTGCTGCCACTTTGTATTCCAGCTCCAGCGTGTCTGGGTCCTTGGGCGCTTGCTTTTTGGGATCTATGGCGTCTATAAAATACAATTTTGTGTAACCCCGATCTGGCCCGGGCAAGTCGAGCGCATTCACATTCAGCGTATTGCTGAGCTGAATATTCCCAACCCGTTGCCATTCAGTCCAGGTTTTGTCGTGGGTGTTTTTTTGTCGGCGCTGGATTTCAAAGGCTTCTACGTGTAGTGCGTCCCAGTTCCAATCCCGTTGCAGCGTCAAAGACAGTACGGACAGCCAATGATCTGTCAGGTCTGCTTTTGTAGCGAAGGTAATGGACGAATTGTCTGGGGCCAGGGTGTTGCGGATTTCCTTTGCCGCAGAGAAAATAGCCCTCTGGCCGGGTTTGGCGATCAAGCTCATGCCCTTGGCATCAAGGCCAATGGCGTGGGCAAGGCGCTGCACCATGTCGCCGGGTGATTGCTGGGCATTGCCGCTGGCTTTTTGCTGTTCGGTTTGGTTGCTTGTCGGGAAAGCATCGGCCTGGAGGTAGATGCTCCGCCATACATCGGCAGGGTTTAGCTTTTCTCCAACCTTATGGGTAAACAAGGCACGTTCATCACGTGATGCAGATCGGATATCAAACGACAGGGGCAGCCCGCGTTGTGCCCAAGCTGCGCCGAAGTATGCACTGCTCGGGTCTGGCCGTCCAATGGGAGTCAAGGTAATCCGGATATCGCGGGCCGTTGGGAGCAGCACGCTTCCTTCTTTTGCACTGGCCTTGAACACTGCATCTATCCAAGCCGGGTCTGTTTTGGCAAAACGCAGGACTGGCACATCCATGTATTTTACGTCTAGGTTTAGAATTTCGCCCAGGCTTTCCGGGTCGCCCAAATTTACCTCGCTTAGCGGGCGGGTCGTCGTGTACAGGTGGATAAAATTCCCCTTGTTTGCCGCAGGGGTTTGTGTCAAGGCAGTTTCTGCACCGCTTCGGCTGAGCAAGGCTGCAGCCGATTCCAGGTTGTCCATGCCGAGGGTTTTGACCTCCACTTGTATTTCTACTGCTACCACATCTGGGTCATACCAGCCGTACTCCCGGTTGATATTCGGCACCGCTTCATTTTTTTGTGCTTCGTTGATGGCCCTGACCTGTGTACGGTCTTGCATGAGGAGGTCAAAAGCCTTGGTTGGCCCAAATTCCGTGAACAAAAGCGCCGGGTAGCCCAGTCTTGGGCGGCGAACCTGATAACTCGTTTGTGGGTTTACAGGGTTTACCTCTTGCTGTAAATTAAGGATTTCCAGAGGCTTTGGTCGCACATAACGCTTGAATTGGCAGGATGCCGTGGGCGCCTGAGCCGAATTGGCCGGATCGCTTTTTTTGCTTGGGCCGCCCCCGCTCACATCAGACAAGCGGGTCCGAAATTCATACCGGTGCCCGTAGGTTAGCGAGACCTCTTCAATGCCAATCGGAGTGTACCGCTTACCCGGTTTGTGTATGCCATACTTTTCGTGTTCCTTTATTTCTTCTGTTTGCAATTGATGTCCCCTATCATCCGGAATTGCCAGTGATTGACCGCTCCATTGGGTAAAATACATTGGCAACCAAAAATCCCCGGTTTTGTCTCCATTGAGTTGAACAGGAGTTACGCCAATGCCCAAATCACCGGAAAAATTGTCCATGGCTGCTTCCAGGGTATGGTTCTTAGGGCCGCTGTAATTCACTTCGGTCAAGGAGGTCCAGCCCAATATCGGGTTTACTGGATCGCCCAATTCATCCACTTCCCTAACATCAACGCGGTATTGGAATACCCCCAACTGTGGCGATTCGTCCAGGATTATGCCCTTATTAGGATCTCCCGAAATGGAGCGGTTTAACCAGATGGCCACCTGTTCGTCGTCCCAGCCCAAGCGAATGCCGAGATCCTTCAGGGGCGCTTGATGCCCTTGGTCGGCACTTTCCTCCAACAAGTGCTGGCTGACAGGCTGCGCGCAGTGCATGATTTTGCAGAAACCGTCGTCGTAGGCGGCTGCTTCGCGGAGATAATCGTCGTAACTGGCCACTGGTTCGGCTGCAGCAACGGGGAATAATATTGGGGCAAACAGCGAGCGATCCTCCGTTATGGCGGGAATCCGCGCAGCAAAACTGCGCTGTGTATCGTGCAGGGCAGCATAGTCGCTTGAAGGATCGAGATCGACATACACCCAGCCGCCGTTTTCAAAAAATCCTGCTGGCACATCCGATATGGTGGACTCCACAATAAGCCCCATTTGCTCACAGAGGTGGTAGTTGTTCAAACACCAAGCAAATGCCTTAGACCAGGTCACGCCGTCCGGAGATTGCTGGTAATTGTCCTTGTCTGGGCGCTTGCGGGGATTTTTTATGGCGCAATGAAAACTGTCGTCCGTCACGCAAAAGGGCGTGCGCGGCCGCACAAAGGGAAATGCGGAGCGATAACTTTCCGGCAGGTATTTTTTTATGGTCAGGCTTTCGCCGGGCTGCAATTTCTTGAACCGGTGATCGGGCGAGTCGTCCACGATCTCAAATTGTTTCGCCAGGGCATTGTAAAGCAGTCCCCGGTTTGCTGGCAGCGTGCCGGCAAGCCTATCCTCGAGGCCTGGGCCTGCGACAGCCGTTGTTACTGGAAACTTATCGGGATCGTTGAAGAGCCTTGCCCGCAACTGGATATTGGCGTTGATATATGGCACTTCAATACCCCCAAGGCCGTCCAATGGCAACATCGGATTTACCCGGGGCAGAATGACTGTCCGCAGGGTGAGCGTGTCGCCCTTAAATGCTTGCGGAAAGCAGAGTATGGAGATTTTATGATTCGCTATCATGGTGTGTTTTTTCTGGAAAATGGTGAATACGTTTGTTCACTTTGATAATCAAAGGTTTGGCAGATAATCGCTGATGTCAATGGTCTCCTGCCAGGAATGATCAATGTTGACGTCCACTACCCAGGCGATGCTGACATGAACCCCGAAGGTGAGCGTGGCAATTAGCGCAACTCGATTGTGATCCCCGCTCGGGCCCGCGCTAAGGAGGTTCGTGTTTATGTAACCCGTGGCTTCGATCATCAGCTCTGCGGTCACGATGCCGCCCAGCAATTCCACCCGGCCGCGCATTTGGAGAAAGCCGCCAATAGTAACTCCGGCCGGGCTGTCCAAATCTTTTGGCATGATAAAATCAATGCCCACCATATAAGAAACGCTCACGGTGGCCAGGCATGGGATAGAGACGATGATTTCTACGCCAAAACCAGTTTTGAACCGGAAGGCGAGATCGCCGGATTTAGCGTCCAAGTAGGCGCCGAGCGTCACCTGCCCGACTGCATAAGCCGCTACAACGGCCAGCGTTAATATTTGGGCATGAATAATCCCGGTGAGCTCTACATAACCGCCGTGAGAAGGCACTGGTGGCGTTGTCCTACCGGGCAACTGGAAGCGCTCGTTGTAATAAATGCCCAAAGACAGGCCCACTTCCAGGATGACAGGTGGCGTTTTGAGGCTAGGATTAAAAGGTTCGATGTCGGGCGGGAACTTGAGCATCGGAAGGTCCAGCTTTGCGTGAAAACGATAGTCCCAACTGTCGGGGGAATTGCTCATAGCCACATCGAGGCCGTTTTTAAAGGCGTCCGCATAATGTTCTCCTTTCAGCGCAGCCAGCATTTGGAGTATTTTGACAAAAGGCTGTAGACCCGGGCCAAATTCAACCTGCGGCGCTTTGAAACTGGGCAAGGCGCCGTTTTGCGCTTCGAAATTGGAACGGATGATCAACAAGGGTTTGAAAATCCAGAGGTCGGCTTTTAAGGAAACATCGCCCATAGGCATCTTCCAATGGTCTGGGGAAGCGGCAGCAGAATCAATGGAAGCCTTAATATCACTTGCATTGGGCGTCTTACCATCATAATCAATGTATAATTTGAATTCGCCGCCTTCATACAGTGTAAATGACCTTTCCGCATCGTTGACGCTCGTTTTTGAAGCCGAACCCTGTAATCCAGTAATCGCTTCGAGGATGTTCAGGCCACCCGACCAATTGCTGTCTAGTGGCATGCAAATATCCGGGTCCGGGAACAGGCTTGCCGTTTTGCACAAGCGCAGGGCATCTGCCAGCAAGGGTATTTCGGTATGCAATTTTGCAG
>JANMME010000213.1:0-6024 GCA_031373015.1 Saprospiraceae bacterium | reverse complement strand
ATCTCGTCCAATAGTTCGGTAGGAATGCCCGGGCCATTGTCTTCCACTTCTATAAACGGGTGGCCTTTGGCATCGGCACCGGCGCGGAGGGTGATACGTGGGCTGTTGACTGTTGGCTGTTGACTGTTGACTGTTGACCGTACACTGTCAATGGTCAATGGCAAATGGTCAACAGTCGCAAAGGCTTCTCGGGCATTTTTTACGAGGTTTAGCAGCACCATTTCCAACTGTCCGGCATCGGCGTGGAGGCGGAGATTTTCGGGCTGAACAAAGGATTCAATCTTGATATTCAGGTCTTTGCCTTCTGAAACAGCCAATTGCACCACGCGCTCCAAGAGGGTTTTAGCAGAAATGTCCTCCAGCCTTGGTTGCGGAATGGCACTGAACGAACGGTAAGCTTCCACGAAGTTCACCAGCCCACGGCTGCGCACGGCCACTACTTCTAGTGCTTCGGTGAGGTCGGCGGCGGCGGCGTTTTGGGGCAGATCGTGTTTTACAATTTCCTGCGCCGTTTCCACCAGCGACACGATGGGCGTCACGGAGTTCATGATCTCGTGGCGCAGCACCCGGGTCAGGTTGCGCCAGGCGTCTACTTCTTTGCGCTGCAATTCAGGGTGGATGTTTTGGAGGGTGAGCAGACGCACGGCTCTACCTTGCAGGCTCACGCTCACGCCTTGCACGGCCAATTGGCGGTTGGTCTCGGGCTGATAGAGCATCTTGCCTTTGGAACTCAGATTTTGGACAAACTGGGTGAGGGCTCTGTGCCGTTCCGGCAGGTCGTGGAGGTGGTGCAAGCGGTACACACCGAGCAATTGGAAGGCAGCGCTATTCGATACAAGCACGCCCGATTGCGCATCGAACACTAGGATTCCTGCGCTGAGATGCTGCACAATGGTATTGAGAAACAAGAGGTTGGCTTCTTTTTCTGCCCGGGTTTGCCGGAAGGCTTCGAGCACTTCGTTGAACTGGCGGTTCACCTCGGCAAACGAATCACCCTTGTCTTTGGCTGACGAAAACCGGATGGCAAAATCCGAATACCGCACACTCTCGAAGAAGCGGGCGAGACGGCGGTTGGTGTCGTTCACATAACGGAAAAGGCTGAATGCGAGCCCAATGGCAAGGATTCCAAGCAGCACAGCAAGCGCTATCTGCCGCTCCTTCAGCGTGGCAGCCACCACTGAAGCAGCAATGGCCGTTCCGAGCATCGCAATGCGCCAAGCCATCACAAAAGAAAATGTGCGAACAAAGACCATAAAATACTACAAACAATTATCCATTTTAATTTAAAAAATCAAACAAAATATTTTTTCTTTGCCCTCAAATCTAAAACAAATAAATCATGACAACAAAAGAAGTCGCCGATCAACTCGTATCGCTCATGCGCGAAGGCAAATATGCTGAAATTTACCAAACGCTTTTTCATGAAAACGCCAAGAGCATCGAACAGCCTGAAAACAAGTGGGACATGCCAACGCTTGTCGAAGGCCTTCAAAATTTTCCAGCCAAAGGTGCAGCGTTCAATGCTCAATTTGGGGAATTTTATAGTTTCTATGTGGGGGAGTCTATCGTTGCAGGGGAATATGCCGCCATTGCAATGGGCTACGAAGCAGAACATAAAACCATGGGACGTACAAAATTGGACGAAATCGCGGTGTATCATATTCGGGATGGGAAAGTAATGTCAGAACAATTTTTTTATTGATAGGCGAGACCTCGTAGGTTTCTAAAAGCGCCTACGAGGCCTCGCAGATTCAAAACACTTTTAGTGCCATGATTTCAGCCGAAAATTTCCGCGACTTTGCACTTTCCTTGCCCGAAACTACGGAGGCCCCCCATTTTGAAATTACTTCCTTCACGCTGAAGAAGAAAGTTTTCGCCACGCTGAACGCACCGCAACATCGCGCCACGCTCAGGTTTTCGCCTGAATTGCAAGACGTTTTTTCTGCCATCAGTAAAGGCACAATTTATCCGGTACCTAACAAATGGGGACATTTCGGCTGGACGCATATCAACCTCGAAACTGCCGAGTGGGAACTCTGCCAGGATGCCCTGCGAACGGCTTGGTGGGAAGTAGCGCCCAAGGCGGTTCGGGCAAAATACCCGGATAATAATACGGAATGAATTGTACCATGAATCTATCTCGAAAGTGGCTAATAATCAGCCTGTTATTCCTAATTTCTCACCAACTTCTTGAGGCGCAAAAAACCTACGCCTTGCATTGGAATACCGATTTGCCTTTATCCGGACTAGGCTTGGCTTCCGGTGCCACGGGTTGGGCGCTCGGGAAAAAAGTCAAGCCGCTGCAATCGGCCCAGATAGCCTTGTTGAACCGAAACGATGTCTTTGCCATAGACCGAAAAGCGACCCATTCATTTTCTGACAAGGCAGATCGCGCGAGTAATGCGGTTTTTTATGCCGCTACGCTTGCGCCGGTTTTATTGCTGGCGGATTCTAAGATCAGAAATGAATCGGGGGTAATTTCCGTGCTTTACCTGGAAACCCTGACCCTCAACGGCGGGCTAACGGAATTGACAAAAAACTTAGCAAAACGACCCCGACCGTACACCTACAACCCCGCTGCCCCGCTCCAATTAAAGCAGCGAAGAGATGCCCGTAAAAGTTTCTTTTCGGGCCACACTTCCGCTACCGCAGCTTCTTGTTTTTTTGCCGCCAAAGTCTGGTCTGATTTCCATCCTGGAAGCAAATGGAAGCCCGTCGTATGGACTGCTGCGGCTTTAATTCCTGCTGCCACAGGCTATCTTCGCATCCGGGCAGGGCGGCATTTTTTTACGGATGTGGTGACGGGATATGCGGTTGGAGCAACCATTGGATGGCTGGTTCCGTATCTACATAAGTGATCAAGTTTACAGGATGGATCTTCAGTCATTAGCATATTTAGGAAGGATTTTTTGATTGATGAATGACGATTGATGAATGTTGATTTTTGATGGAATGTTTGAATGCTGAATTGCGATTTTTGATGTGTTTATTTTCTACTGCCAGCTGTTTTAGTGCTGGCTACGAATATTGATACAAGTTCATTGTTTTCTACAAGCAAAGAAGCTAACTTGGTCTGAGGAAACCAATTGCGAGTGTTGATTATCTTGAGGCAAACGAGTGTTTCGCGAAGTTCTTTCAAGCAAATTTTCATTTTATGGATGAAGTCATCGCGGGATTCTGCGGATTGAGCTTCGCCATAATTCAACGCTGGAGAAGTGCCTGATCGAAGAACTTGTCCTCCTAAATGTTTGGCAGACAATGTTTTCGGCAAAGACTCTACAAGGTCAATAATCCTAGAAGCAAACCGAATCAGTCTGTCTTCCATTTCTTGGGGTGTCAATTTTTTACGGTTTGTTTCCATTTTAAATTTTAGGTTGAGTTTTTAAATATCAAAAATCAAAAATCAACATTCATCAATCGTCATTCAAAAATACCCTTTTAAAATTAGAAAACCAATAGCCCCCTCTAACTCTTCACATATCCGTATCCAAAATCATATTCCAATGTACCCTTTCCGCCTGTTAACTGCGCTGTTGCTCTGCACCCTTTCAACCGCTCAATCTCAAATTACCCTCAACGAATTCCTCGCCTCGAATAATTTTGTCAACCAAGACCCTGATTTTCAAGGGTTTGCAGACTGGATCGAGCTGCACAATAGCAGTAACGCAGCTATGGACCTCTCGAATTGGTGGCTCTCCGACGATGCTGACGTGCTCGACAAATGGACTTTCCCCACAGGCAGCACGATCCCAGCCAATGGTTTCCTGCTCATCTGGGCCGATGGCCAAAACACGGGACTGCACACCAATTTCAAATTGTCTGCCACTGGCGAAAAACTCATTTTGAGCAATGCACTCGGCGTGGAGATGGACAAATTCAGCTTTGGGGTACAGTTGACCGATGTTTCGCAGGGGCGTATGGTAAACGGGACAGGCAATTGGGGATTTTTCATCAAGCCTACCCCGGGCGCCAGTAACGCGACCAGCCCATTTTTCGAGGATTACACGAAGCCTGTGCCGCATTTTTCGGTGGCAGGTGGGTTTTTCCCTACTCCAGTTACGGTTGTTATACAAAACCTGAGCAGCAGTGGAGCCGTGCATTACACGACCGATGGATCAGAACCAACAGCCGCTTCGGCGGTGTTTGCGCAGCCGCAGGTGCTCAGCGCGAATACGGTGGTAAAAGCGCGCATCATTGCCCCCAACCGCATACCCGGGCCGATCATGACCAATACTTATTTCGTGGGAGAGGACTTTGCACAGCGCGGGCTTGCGGTGCTTTCGCTTTCGGGCAACCCAGATGATTTTTTCGGAGTAGATTCCGGTATTTTAGTGCAGAATTACAAGCCCGATTGGGAGATCCCCATTCACCTCGAATTTTATGAAAACGATGGGTTGCTCGGTTTTCACCACGATGCGGGTGCCAGCGTAGGTGGAGAAAACTCCTGGATTTTGCCCCAAAAATTGCTCAATATTTCTTCCCGAAAACAATACGGCGGCAGCCACATCGAGTACCAAGTCTTTCCCGATAAATCCCGGACGCGATACGAAGACCTCATCCTGCGCACCAGTGGCAACGATTGGTCCAATACCTATTTTCGAGACGGGATGATGCAAAATACGGCCAGCAGCACCACCGATCTCGATGTACAAGCGTTCCGGCCCGTGGCCACATTCATCAATGGCGTGTACTATGGCATCTACAACCTCCGTGAAAAACAAGACAAGGAATACGCCGAGATACACGACGGCATTACGGCAGACAGCCTCGATTATATTGAAAATGACGGCGTTGTGAAGGAAGGCGACGCCACGGCCTACCAACAAATGGTGGCCATGCTCAATGCAGGCGTACAGAGCGATACTGCTTTTCAGGATTTGGAGAAAATCTGCGATACCCGGAACTACACGGATTACATGATCGCAGAAATTTTCACGGCCAACACCAGCTGGGGGCACAATATCGCCCTCTTCCGCAAACGCAGCCCGGATGCAAAATGGCGCTGGTTTCCGCACGATTTTGACCGTGGATTCAACCTCTCAGAAGTAGGTGGAACCGCCATGGCCTGGGCCACGTCCACGAATGGGCCGGATTGGAGCAATGGGCCCTTCGCCACGCTTTTTTTGCGCAAAATGCTGGAAAACAATGCTTTCAAAGAACGTTTTATCACGCGTTTTGCCGATCACTTGTTTGTCACATGGAACCCTCAATGGGTAAACCCACGGATTGACCGCCACGCCAATTGGATCAGAAACGAGGTCCCTTACCATGTTGGAGAATGGGCCGGAACCACTTCCAGTTATGGCGACGGAATCCCCTCCGTACAGTTTTGGGAAAATGAGGTGGCCAAACTCAAGGTCTTTGACCAGCAGCGCAATGCGTTCATGTTCAGCGATTTGTCGCAGTTCTTTGGCCTTTCTGACGCTACCGGCCTCACCGTGGACGTGAGCGGCCCAGAGCAGGGACGGGTGCGTTTGGACAATATGCCAGTATTGCCCAATTACCCCTGGGTGGGAAAATATTTTCAAAACCGCTCTTTCACGCTGACGGCGGAGGCAAGGCCGGGATTCAATTTTGTTCGTTGGGAAAAAACATCCGATTCCAGTCAAGTGCTCCTGGCAGCAGGCAGCAACTGGAAATACCGCGACGCAACGACTGCGCCCTCTTCCGATTGGAATCAGGTTAATTTTGACGATACCGCATGGCCCAGCGGCCCAGCCCAATTTGGCTACGGCGACGGTGACGAAGCCACCATCCTCGATTTTGGAAGTAATTCCAATAACAAGACCATCTCCTACTATTTCCGCCAAAAATTCATGGTGAACAATTCCGCCAACATCGGTTCATTGATCCTGCGGTTGGTGGCCGACGATGGAGCGGTGGTCTATGTAAACGGACAAGAGGTTTGGCGGCAAAATATGCCCACAGGTGCTATCAATTTCACAACGCTCGCCTCTAACACGGTGGGCGCGCCGGGAGAAAATGCCTGGATTGAGCAAAGTATCTCAGCATCTGTACTCCATG
>JANMME010000191.1:0-4247 GCA_031373015.1 Saprospiraceae bacterium | reverse complement strand
CAGTTTGCCGTATGGCGACTTTACCTTGGCCATTCGCGCAAAGGATGCGTCAGGCGATTTTTCCAAACGCGAACTTCGAATCCCCATCAGCGTCCTCCGGCCCTTTTATCTTACCGCATGGTTTACTGGCTTGGTACTCCTTTTCTTCGCCGCTGGGGGGGCTTTTTTCTGAGTTTCTGGAAAATATCCGTACGGAAACGACACCCGAAGCAAAAAAGGGTATTATCAGAGATACCGCCTACCACCTTGGATTATGCTGGCGATGGGGCGAGCATCCCCAGTCCATCTTCGGCCCGTTCGCCGGAAGACGAGGCCTGGCTGCAGCAACTGGAAACCGTGTCGCTGGTCTCCATCGGCGAGCATGATTTTACCATCAGCCAGCTGGCGAAATTGATGTTGATGAGTGAAACAAGCTTATATCGCAAGGTGCAGGAACAGACGAGCCTGACGCCCAACCAGTATTTAAAAGAAAAACGCCTCACCAAAGCCTTCCATTTGCTGGAAGAACACCACGTCAATTCGGTAAAAGCGCTGGCTTATGCTGTTGGTATGCGGGACGTTAAATATTTCTCCCGGAATTTTAAGGAGCGTTTTGGCAGCCTGCCTTCGGAGTATGTGTAGTGGTAGGCCAGATTCATTCCAACTCTTTTCTCTTCCTCTTCTTCTAGTTTTGACAGGATATTCCCCCATGCCACAGGATTGTCTCCCTACTTTGACAGGATTGTCCGCTCGCCCCTTCGGTACATTTGCAAGACCAAAATGAGCAGCCTATTAATTTAGCAATAATCCACCCCTTCCTCCCTCCACAATTTCTTGCTTGTACGGCAGTGCCCCTTTGGCAAATGCATCATCATTTTTATTTCATCAAAAAGTTATTTAAGACAATGAAAAAAAATTTCTTACACATCGCAGTGACAAAAATGACTCCTGCCAAACGTTCCAATTCCGGAAGGTTGTTGCAGACCCTTTTTGTCCTGCTGGCCCTTTCAGCCACCCAGCTATTTGGCCAATCTACAAATGCTTCTCAGCCTGCTCTTGATCCAGTTCACCCCGCTGTCAGTTTCCCCGGCGGGGACAGTGACGGCGACGGTATTCCAAATGGATCAGACAATTGTGTCCAGATTTACAACCCTGACCAAGCTAATTCCGATGGTGACGACAGAGGTGATCTTTGCGACAACTGTCCCTACACGTCAAACAATGGCCAAGCTGACAGCGACCATGATGGAATAGGCAATGTTTGCGACAATTGCGTCCACGTTGCCAACCCTGACCAAGCCGATTCTGACCATGATGGCATCGGCGATGCTTGTGATGTCTCCTGCCCCGATGCCGATGGCGATGGAATCTGTGACAATGTAGATAATTGCCCCAGCACGCCCAACAATGACCAAGCCAATTCTGATGGCGACGGCTTAGGCAATGCTTGCGACAATTGCCCCGAAACGACCAATGCCGATCAAGCCGACAATGACGGCGACGGCGCGGGCGATGTTTGCGACGACGACGATGACAATGACGGCTGCCTTGACGTCAACGATCCCCACCCATTGGTACCAGAGGCCCCTCCTACAATCAGTTGCCCTGAAACAGCGAACGTTGACTGCACGGCATCCACAGCGCCTGAGGACACTGGCTGGCCTACCGCTTCGGACGGAACGGTGACGCATAGTGACGCTACTACTGCTGGCAATTGTGCAGGCAACTACACGATTACGCGCACTTGGACAGTGACAGATTGTGCAAATAATATGGCCAACTGCGAGCAGACGATCACCGTAAGCGACAACACTGCACCGGAGGTCAGTTGTCCTGAGAATGTGGCTGTTGACTGCACGGCTTCTACAGATCCTGGCGATACGGGTACTGCAACGGCATCGGAGGATGACTGTAGCGGCGAGACCGTTACATACGAAGACGTTGTTGCTGCTGGCAATTGCGCTGGTAATTACGTGATCACGCGGACCTGGACGGCCACGGACGGCTGCGGCAACGCATCGAACTGTGACCAGACGATCACCGTGACCGACACACACGCACCGGACATCAGCTGCCCTGGCGCAGCGAACATTGACTGCACGGCATCCACAGATCCTGCCAACACTGGCACGGCTACGGCATCGGAGGATGACTGCAGCGGCGAGACTGTTACATACAAAGACTATATTGCTTCTGGCAACTGCGCTGGCAATTACGTGATCACGCGGACCTGGACGGCTACGGACGGCTGTGGCAACGCATCGAACTGTGACCAAACTATCACCGTGACCGATACACATGGGCCGACTGCCATTTGTAAAAATGCTACGATTTACTGGAATGATAAAGCGCAGGCTTCAATCACTGATCCTAACATTCTCAATAATGGATCATTTGATGATTGCAGTGGCGTAAATTTGTCGGCCTCGTCAGTCTCCCAGACTTCATTTGGCTGTGCAGGTTATGGACCTCATGTGGTGACACTGACCGTTGTAGATAATTGCGGTAATTCATCAACTTGTAACGCAACGGTGACCGTAGCAATCCCTACAGCTTGGCAATGTGGCGATGGTAAGGTCATACTTTGCCATTATGATGCAGGGAAAAAGCTATATAAAACTATCTGCATTAGCACTGATGCAGTGTGTGCTCACATGGCTCATCAGGGATTAAAATGTCACTTGGGTGCTTGTGGTTCTAATGAGCGGATTGAAGATAATGCAATTTCAGCGACTGAAATTTCCTGCATACCCAATCCATTCAACGGCCAAACCGCCATTAATTTTGGGCTGAATGGAACGGAGCATGTATCACTGAGTGTTTTCAACAACATGGGGCAACTTGTAAACACGCTGATTTCAGGCAGTCTGGAAGCAGGAAACCATACCTTCATTTTTGATGGATCAAGTTTGTCAGGTGGAATGTATTTCTTCTCCCTGACCACTGGAAAACAAGTTCAAACTGGGAAGATGCTCTTAGTTAAATAGCGTATTCAGATTTGTCAACTTTTCAAAAGTTGACAAATCTCTCGACTTTCTACTGCCGGAATCCGTCCCTACGATTATCAGGGGACGGTGTTCCGGCAGTTTTTTTTATGTGGCGGCGGGTATGAATCAGGATTTGCAGGATTTTGAAAGGATTTGAAAGGATTTTTTGATTGGTTCCGAATCCTGAAAAATCATTTGAAATCAAGGAGATACTGGTTCAAACCTCCCGCCGCGCAAGGCCGCCAGATATTTTCATGGGCAACCCGCGACGGATTTAGATTTGTCAACTTTTTAAAAGTTGACAAATCTCCGGTAACCCGTAAGAAAGCGTTAATACCACCCCTACCTCTAAACTTAATCTTCTATTTATCCTTTGAGTATGAAGAAGAAAAACATTTTAACAAACACAAATTGATTTACATGAAAAAGACACTGTTATTTCTATGCGGCCTGTTTGCTTTGGCCTCGTTCAACACCTTGCAAGCCCAACAGCCAGTCGTGAAAGAAAAGGCTGAAAACAAAGCAGAACGGGATGAAAACAAAGCTCAACGTGATGAAAACAAAGCAGAGCGGGTGGAAGACAAGCAAGCCCGCGAAGAAAACAAAGCGGAACGCCGCACCGAAAAACGCAAATCCAAAGAGGAACTGAGCGACGCACGCGAAGATGTACGCGATGCGAAACGCGAAGGCGGCGAACTTGAAAAGCGCGATGATATAGAAACGGCCCGCGACAAGCAAGAAGATGCCCGCGACAAGCAAGAAAACGTGCGCGATAACCGCGAAGACAAACGTGACACCGCGGAGAATAAGCGCGACCGCAAAGCAGAAAAGCAATTGCGCAAGGAAAAGAAAGCGGCAGAGAAGATGAAAAAGGCAGAAGAGAAAAAAGCAGCAAAGCAGAAGCGCAAAGCGGAAAAGAAAAACTAAGTCGGGAAGCATCCCTGATTTTTAGAAAGAGGCATTAAACAGCAAAACCGCAAAACCGGAGAACAGAAAATCTAAAACCGTGCATTATGATCCGAAGATGGCTAAAACCTGCCCTTTTCGAGATCGATTTCCTCGCGATTTTAAATTTTCCTGTTCTCCTGTTTTGCGGTTTTGCTGTTTAATTTATGTGCTGCTAAAATCCGCCCTAGTGCCGCGTCCGGCAAATAACGCATGAATTGGGGTGACAAATTTTTACTTTGTCAAGGCTGGAGGAGGGCGCAATGCGGGACATTTTAACCGACGAACAACGCAGAGAAAGGAAAAATTTGGCCGCCACATTCGTGCGTTATTTGC
>JANMME010000160.1:0-10013 GCA_031373015.1 Saprospiraceae bacterium | reverse complement strand
TTTAAATTTTGCGGTTTTCCTGTTCTCCTGTTTTGCGGCCTTTTTATTTTATTGAATCCCGCTTCGGTTCCACAAAATAGATCACCCGTGTGAGCCATTTGGCGGTGTCGGGTTCCTTTTCAGGTGCTATGACGTATTCTTCGACAACGGGTGGAACAGACTGTAGCTTTTTCTCGGCCATATATTCGTCCATAGCGATATGCGCCTCTCCGATTTTGGCGTAATCACCGAGGTATTCGATCATAAGGGCCTTTCCACTCAGACTCAGCACTTGTATAGAATCGGGCATTTTCACTTGCTTGTCGAGCGGGATGGCGGTGGCCATGTCGGTTTTCAAAGTCAGGGTGTCGTAGGTCCAGAAAAACCCGCTGGGGAAGCCGGTCATTTTCGCGCCCGCTTTTTCTGCTGCCTGCACGATCTTGGGATAATTAACGGTAAAAAATGGTGAAATGTCTTGAAAACCAACCACTTTCCGAATAGCGGCATAGTACGCGATGGGACGCTCGGTTTCTGAAACTTTGAAACCCCGGTATGTTTTGGGGTTGAGCGCCTCACAGTATTTTTTCAAATTGACCAGTCCGTTCTCGTAGTCTTTTCCGACGTAAGTATTGAGGTCAGTTAACATCCCTCCAGCCCGCATGTTGAAAGGCAAATGCAAGTCAATGACCCAAGTGATTTTGGCCTTTTGCGTGTCGCCCTCCACTAAAAAATAGCTGGGGGAAGGGCCAATGCCAAAATCCACCTCATAGTCAAGCCGTCCGGCATTTGCCGATACCAATTTCTGGTAACCTTTCCCAACATCCTCATTGTTGCTGTCCCATTTGTACACCGCGCCCAGCTCGCCATCGGTTCCTTCGATGCTGATTTTCATGGTGGTATCCATAAAATGCCAGGGAGACCAATTGGTGAAATTTTTGAAAAGCCGCACTTGTTCCAACACGGTTTCACGCGGCGCTTCAATCTCCATACTGCGCTCGATGCGGTAGGATTTTTTGGCAATAAGACTCAGCAAAACCCACAATGTGCCCAGAACAAGTACGGTGTAAAGGAGGTATTTCAATGCTTTCATAGTATGAAAAAGTTGGTTAATGACTTTGTTTGTTTCGTGAAAGAAATGCTTGCAAATCCCCCCGCCTCAGCCAAAGCGTAGCAGCGCAGCAAACAAATACTACCACTGCAAGGAGGAACAACAGCCCTCCATCCTCCTTCACCTGGATGCCCAAAATAAAAAGGTGCGAAGCGATGGCCCCGCTCATCACGCCCAGCCCCCCCAATGCGCCGAGCCAAGCTGTGCGTGGAAGGAGCAAAAGCACGGCGCACACCAATTCAGCTACGCCGCTTCCGAGACGCCCCCAGGGTTCGGCACCGAGTTGTTGGAAAATCCATACGCTTTCTTCTGCGCCGGAAAATTTGAAAAAGAGGGTCTGTGCGAGGATGGCAGCAGCGATTAGCCGAAGTGCCAAAGGGAAATAAGTGCGGACCATATCGTTTGAGTTGAATTTTGAAAGCCCAAAGGTGCAAAGAAGCCGTTTCTTCCCCAATATATCAACTTAGAACAAACATAACTTGTTTGGGCTATGACATTTGACGCAATCGCCGACCTTTGACCTTGACATCTAGAACACGGATGACGCGGATGAGACACGGATTTATTTATCTGTGAAAATCTGTGTCTCATCCGCGTCATCCGTGTTCCACCGGCTACCCAATCACCAATCAAACCATCAATCCATGACAAACTGGGGAATCATAGGACTCGGAAAAATAGCTCGGCAATTTGCCGACGACCTCCGGCTGTTGCCCAATGCGCGGCTGCACGCTATTGCTTCCACTTCGCTGGAGCGGGCAGAGGCTTTTGCCAACGAATTTGGCGCAGCGCATGCTTTTGGCCGATACGAAGACATCGTGCATTGCCCCGATTTGGATGTGGTGTATGTGGCTACGCCGCACCCGTTTCATTGTGAAAACACCCTGCTTTGTCTCGAAAACAGCCTCCCGGTACTCTGCGAAAAGCCGTTTGCCATGAACTATGCCGAAGCCCGGCGCATGGTTGCCGCTGCGCGTAGAAACAGGGTTTTTTTGATGGAAGCCCTTTGGACGAGGTTTATCCCGGCGATTGAACAGGTTTTTCAAATGGTGGAAAAGGGTGAAATCGGCGAGCTTCATACCATCAAGGCTGATTTGGGATTTAAGATGCCCTTTGATCCGGATTCGCGGGTGTACAACAAAAACCTTGGAGCGGGCTCGCTTTTGGATTTAGGCGTTTACCCTGCTTTGCTTGCGCTCTCTTTCTTTGGAAAACCGGAAGCTGAAAACATTTACGCCGCCGCCACTTTTACTTCCACCGATGTGGACGAGTCCTGTGCTTTTACTTTTCAATATCCGCGTGGCCGACTTGCACTTTGCCATTCCACCATCGCTGCCAATACCTCCCTCGGTGCACACTTGTACGGCACGGAAGGCACTATTTTTTTACACCCCCGCTGGCACCACACCCAAAAAATAACGGTCTCGCGCTATGACGGCAGACAGGAGTCTTTCCGTGATCTTGACATTCCCTACATAGGTCGGGGCTATTCCTACGAAGCTGCCCATGTGATGCAATGCCTTGAAAGCGAGTTGCTTGAAAGCGAAACAATCCCGCTCGATTTCACGCTTGACCTCGTGGAAACCCTGGATACGATTCGGGAGAAGATCGGGTTGATATATTAACCTATTGGACATTTTTATTTCGCACAGTGGAATGCATTTATTTCACACAGATGTTACGCAGATGAACCACGCAGATGTCACACAGATAAATTCTGCGTAACATCTGCGTGGTTCATCTGCGTAATATCTGCGTGAAAATTGCCCGGTAGTATCGCATTGCCCCCTATACCATATTCCGCTTCGGCACGTTTTTGGCGGGAACGGCTTAAAAACGCAAGTAAGCGTCAAAAAAGCCGCTTACTTTTGCGCGCTCAAAGCATCCTTTTCAAACTAAAATCCGTCCAAGACCAAAATCCAAAAATTTCGATTTACATGAACAAACAACTGCGATTCTGTGCGTTGCTCCTCTGCGTTGTGCTTACAAGTCAAACGTCGTTTGCCCAAATGCGGGGCTGGGAAGTAGGTGGCTGGCTCGGGGCTTCCAATTATTTTGGCGATTTGAATACCAACTTCCGCGTCAACCGCCTTCATCTGGCCGGCGGACTGGGCGGTCGCTACAACCTCAACGACCGCCTTGCTATGCGCTTCGGCCTCAATGCGGGCAAGATCAGCGCTTATGATTCTGATTCCAAAAACATTTACGAACAGCGCCGAAACCTTCATTTTTGGAGCACCATTGCCGATGCCACTGCCCAGTTTGAGTTCAACTTTTTCCCCTATACGCATGGCCACCGCGATTATTTTTTCACCCCCTATATGTTCGCAGGCCCGGCGTTCTTCTGGTTCAACCCTAAGGCTGAACTGGATGGCATCACCTACAACCTGAGAGAAATGGGCACCGAAGGCCAGTTTCGGGGCGAAGAATACAATACAGCCCAAGCGGCCCTGACTTATGGGATAGGGTTTAAAATTGACCTGTCTTATCGTTGGAGCCTGGATTTTGCACTGAGCGCTCGGAAAATTTTCACCGATTATCTGGATGACGTGCACGGCTCTTATGCTGACATCAGAGACATCAAAGCACAACGAGGCGACATCGCTGCCGCCTTTGCCGACCGTTCGGGTGAACCGCCCATTGGGCTTCCGGGCAGACAGCGCGGCAATGGTAAAAACAACGATTCTTATGCTACCATCGGCGTTGGCTTAAATTACTATTTTGGCAGCATCCGATGCCCTGGAATCGGCAAGTAATTGGGGATTTGGTTTCAGACTACTGGACATTTGGACATTAGACTTGCACTCTAAGAACTTGAAAATCATACACATGCTGAACCGTGTCTAACGTCCAATGTCAAAATGTCCAGTAGTCTGAAACCAAACAATCAAATCACCAAATCTACAAATCACCAACTTCGCCCGCCTTGAGACACTTTTTGCCACATTTTATCCAAGAAAATTACCGAAACGGCATCTTGCAGGGCAGCCTGCGGGCTTGCACGATGTTCGTTGATTTGAGCGGATTCACCCGGCTTACCGAGTCGCTCATGGCAAAAGGCCCCATAGGCGCGGAGGAACTTTCTGATGTGCTCAACCACATCTTTCAGCCCACGGTGGAGTTGGTGTATCAGCAAGGCGGATTCATCCCGTACTTCGCCGGGGACAGTTTTACGGCCATATTCCCAAGCGCCCTCCCCCCTACAGGGGGGGCGGGGGGGGGGGTGACCCCTACAGAGGGCGCAGCGCGGGGGGCAACCCCTACAGAGGGCGCAGCGCGGGTCTTGAGCACTGCACAAACCATCCTTTCTCGTTTTTCACGCGAACAGAAAAGTGCTGATTCCATCCTTTCAGAACACAACATCGGCATTAAAATCGGCCTCTCAGAAGGCGAAGTAGAATGGGGCATCGTGGGTCAGCGCCGTAAAGGTTATTACTTCCAAGGCGATCCAATTGACGGCTCTGCACAGGCTCAAACCCGTGCCAACAGCCTGGAAATCGTGTCTGATGCACCGTTTCTGCGCCTGCTTAACCCTGCTGTTTTTGAGGCAGAAGACATGGGAGAAGGTTTTTTTAAACTAAAGATTGGGCCAGAACAAGCTGCCGTCAATATTCAATCAAGGGCCATTAATCTGCCCTCACCCGACGCTTCCGTCATTGCCGAATTCTTGCCCAAGGAAGTCTTTGAAAACCAGCAAAGTGGCGAATTCCGCAACGTAGTGAGCGTTTTTATTTCCTTTGAGGGTGTACGCTCGCACGAATCGCTCGACCATTTTGCCTCCATCGTGCTCGACCAAAGCGAGAACTTCGGCGGCTACTTCAAGGAGATTGATTTTGGCGACAAGGGCGGCGTGATGTTTTGTTTGTTCGGGGCCCCGATTGCCTTCGAGAACAACACCGAGCGGGCACTCGAATTTGTGGCGGCTGTTCGCGATGACCTTTCGCAGCTCACAGAGCTCACGGGCGCGCGCTTCCGCGTGGGCATGGCTTCCGGCCAGGCATTCACGGGGGTGATTGGCAGTAAGGAACGTTGCCAATATGCAGCGGTAGGCGCACGCGTGAACCTCGGTGCCCGGCTCATGATGCAGGCCCAATGGGGCGAGGTATTGAGCGACGAAAATGTGTCGCGCAACCGAAATTTCAAATTTAGTTACAAAGGCGACGGGTATTTCAAAGGCTTTGAAAACAAGTTGCCGACCTACCTCCTCACCGGTCGGAATTTGGCAGGCAAAGCCAGTTTTTCTGGCGACTGTTTTGGCCGGGGGGCGGAATTGGAGCGGCTTTTTGAATTTGCCAAGCCTCTGCACGAAAACCGTTTTGCGGGCATGGCATACATTTTCGGCGAAGCCGGCATTGGCAAAAGCCGGCTGAGTTACGAACTGCGCCGCCGCCTGCGCGACACTATGGCGGTCAGTTGGTTTGCTTGTGCCAGCGACCAGATTTTGCGCAAGCCTTTCAACCCCTTTATCTATTTTCTCAAAAACTATTTTGACCAAAGCCCCGAAAGCACTCCGGAACGCAACAAAGAACTTTTCGAGCAAAACTTCCTCGAACTACAATACGAACTTACGGAAAGCCAACACCCAGAAGCCGATGCTGTCCGCCGAGAAATAGCCCGAACCCAAAGCGTACTGGCAGCCATGGTGGGCATCATTTTCCCTGGTGCATTATGGGAGCAACTGGATGCACGCGGCCGCTATCAAAACGCCCTGGCTGCCATGGCCAACCTTTTTGTGGCCGAATCACTGCTGCAACCTGTAGTGATCGAACTCGAAGACGGGCATTGGTACGACGATATGAGCCGTGAGTTTTTGGCGCAATTTGCCCGTCGCTCAAAATCCTACCCCCTGCTGTTTTTGGTCACCAGCCGTTACGAGGAAGATGGCACCAAAAATTATATTTTCAAGAAAAACTTGTTGGATGAAATCGGCGCGCCGTTCTGTGAGGTAGACTTGAACTTCCTGCAAAACGATGATTTAAAGGCCTTTGCAGAAGCGCGGCTGGGGAACGCACTGCACCCCGATCTGTACGAACTGCTTCACCGCATGACGCAGGGGAACCCCTTCTATGTGGAGCAAATGGCGGAGTATTTCCGAGAGGCAAATCTGTTGAAAACGACCGAAGAAGGCGTATTGCAACTCAAAAACGAAGACCTCCAAATCGCTGATTCTGTAAAGGAAATAATGATGGCAAGGATAGACCGATTGAGCGGGTTGGTGAAAGAAACCGTAAAGGCGGCAGCAGTCATAGGGCGCGAGTTCGAGTTGCCCGTACTGTCGGCGGTCATGGCGCGGCAAGAAGATTTTATACGCCGCAATGGCGACCTCGAAATGGTGCTGCGCGAACAAATACAGACGGCAGAGAAATGGCAAGTATGGTACGCGATGAACGAATTGCGCTATATTTTCCGCCACTCGCTGCTTCGCGAAGCCGCTTACGACATGCAGTTGCGCACCCGATTGCGCGAACTTCACCAACTCATCGCAGAGGCCATTGAGCAGCTTTACCCCGATTCGGAAGAACGCTATGTAGACCTCGCTTTCCACTACGCCGAATCTGAAGACGAGAAAAAAACCAACAAATACCTCGAGAAAGCTGCCCGCTATGCCCAGCGGAACTTTCAGAACAGGCAAGCCTTGCAATACTATGATAAATTGATTTCCAACTTCTTGAGCAAGGAAAAGGAAAACAAAAAAGTTATCAGGCTTATGCTGCGCAAGGGCTCCGTACACGAGTTGGTGGGCCAATGGGAGGAGGCTGAAAAAGATTACCGCATTGCACTCAAACGCGCTCAGAGTTTAAGCGATTGGCTGCTCATTGGGCGGGCAAACCGTCGTTTGGGCCAGTTGAGGATGTTGCGGGGCGATTATGTAGAAGCCAAAAAACACCTGGACGTAGCTTCCACTTTTTTTGATTTTGCCAAAGACCCCGTAGGCACTGCCAAAACTTATGGCAACCTCGGCACCCTCTTTTTCAGGCAGGGCAGTTATGAATCGGCCAAAAGTTGGTTTGCCAAAGCCATAGAGATCAACCGTGCCAATGGGCGCGAAGCAGAAAACGCCACCATCGTAGCAAATTTGGGCCTCATCTTCATGAACCAGGGCCACTACGACGAAGGCATCCGTTGGCTCGAAGAACAATTAGACATTGCCCAACGCGCTGGCGACAAACAGGGCCTCACCACCTTGTACACCAATCTAGGCATCATCAACCTTGAAAAAGGCTCGCTGGATTCCGCCCTCCTTTGTCTCGAACGCGGCCTCGCCCTCTCCGAAGAGCTGGGCAACAAGCTCTTTATGACCATCTGCATTGGCTCCATTGGCTCTGTTTGGGAGAAAAAGGGGGATTATGCCAAAGCCATGCAAAACTTTGAGCGCGACCTCCAGCTCGTGCGCGAGCTGGGCGACAAGCAGGGCCTTGCCATCGCATGCGGTCTCATTGGCGACCTGCTTTCGGTAATGGGCGATTTCGACCCCGCCATCGAATACCTGGAGCAAAACCTAACGCTTAGTCGCGAGCTCAATTACAAAAAAGGCATCGCCAAGGCGCTCAACACCTTGGGGGATACCTGGTTTTACAAGGGCGACTACCCTCGGAGCATCCGCTATTACAATGAAGCCATTGATTATGCGCGTGAAATAGGTAACCGCCTTGTGCTCGGTTATTCATTGATTGAAAAAGGCTTGGTCCACATTCAGGCAGGAGAAGTGGCTGCCGCCCGGCAATATGTGGAAGAAGGCCGCGACATCGCGCTCGCGCTGGGCAATGCAGAGCTCACCTTCGGCGCCAACATCCTCCGCGCGCAAGTCATCATCGCCGAAGGCAATCGCCCTGAAGCAATACGTCAACTACAGCAAATGCTCAGCCTGGTGCGAACGGAACGTGAAGAGGCAGCGGTTCATTTCGAGCTCCGCCGCGTGGCCGACAATCCCACGCCGCACCACCTCCGTGCAGTAGCACTCTACCGGGCCATGTATGCCCGCACCCCCCAATACATCTATAAAGTCCGCCTCGAAGAATTGGAGCGCGAACATTAGCTTAAAATAAAACACTTTCTCTGCGGGTGTTACGCGGAAAAAACGGAAATTTGCAGCCCAGTGCCGCGTCCGGCCAATAACCCACGAATTGGGGAGACAAATTTTTGCTTTGTCAAGGCTGGAGGAGGGCGCAATACGGGATATTTTAACCGACGAACAACGTAGAGAAAGGAAAAGTTTGGCCGCCATATTCGTGGGTTATTGGCCGGACGCGGCACTAAAATCACAGTAGCAGTTCAATACCAACAACAACTACCGCTTTCAATGGAAGAAGAAAAAAAGCGCCGTCCGCGCCTCTCCAAGTCGGACCTGGATTCCTCGCTGGAAGAGCGAACGAAATCCGAACAATCTGAAGACCCATTTATCGAAAAACCAGAAAAGCCTGCTGAACGTCCCGACAGAGGTCAGGGCGGTGGCAGTTTCGAGCGCAAGCCCTGGCAAGATCGTAGTCAAGGTGGCGGCGGCGGTTACGAACGCAAGCCCTGGCAAGACCGCAGTCAGCAAGGTGGAGGCGGCCAAGGTGGTGGCGGCGGTTACGAGCGCAAGCCCTGGCAGGACCGCAGTCAACAAGGCGGGGGCAGCCAAGGCACTGGTGGTGGCGGCGGTTACGAGCGCAAGCCATGGCAGGATCGCAGCCAACAAGGCGGGGGCGGCCAAGGCACTGGTGGTGGCAACTACGAGCGCAAGCCTTGGCAAGACCGCAGCCAACAAGGCGGGGGCGGCCAAGGCACTGGTGGTGGCAACTACGAGCGCAGACCTTATCAAGATCGCAGTCAAGGTGGCGGTGGCCAAGGAGGCGGCGGCAACTACGAGCGCCGCCCTTATCAAGATCGCGGTCAAGGTGGCGGCGGCTACCAACAACGGGGCGGCGGTGGCGGCGGCAATTTCGGAAGAAAGCCGTTTCGCAAAAAAGACGACTTTTTTGTTGAACGCAAACCAAAGCCCGCACTGCCTAGTGGTGAGGGCATGCCTTTGAACAAATATTTGGCGCATTGCGGTCTTTCGTCGCGTCGAAAAGCAGTAGAATATGTGGAGGCCGGCAAAGTCACCGTTAACAGCGAGGTCAAAAAAGAACCTTTCTACCGCATTCAGGCAGGTGACATTGTCATTTGCGACAGCAAACTGATGAAAGTGCAGGAGCGTCTGGTATATGTGCTCCTGAACAAGCCCAAAAACGTCATCACCACCACGGACGACGAACGCGGGCGTGTCACCGTCATTGACATTGTAGACTCCAGCTTCCCAGAGCGCATTTTCCCCGTGGGGCGCTTGGACCGCGACACCACTGGCCTGGTACTCCTTACCAACGATGGGGATCTTGCACAAAAACTCACCCACCCGAGTTTCGCCGTACAGAAGCAATACCGCGTTGGCCTGCGTCGCGGGCTTACGCCGGAAGATTTGGCACACATCGAACGAGGTGTGGAACTTGAAGACGGCCTCATGGAAGTCAATTGGATCCGCTTTTCGGAAGACCACCCGGAGCGCGACATCGTCGAACTGGAGATCAGCTCAGGTCGCAACCGCGTGGTGCGCCGAATCTTTGAGACGCTTGGCTACGAGATTTTCAAACTTGACCGTTTCTACTTTGCCGGATTGACCAAAAAAGACCTCGAGCGCGGCAAATTCCGCGAACTCACCCAACGCGAGGTCATTATGCTCAAGCACTTTACGGGACATCCGTCTACGGGCAAAAAGAAAAAGCCAGAGGAGGGAGAAGAGACAGAGACAGCCGACGAGACAACTGAACAATAAGCGAAGATTAAACAGCAAAACAGCAAAACCGGAGAACCGCAAAATGTAAAACCATAGAAGTGGATCCGAAAAAGGCTTAAATCTTCCTTTCTTCGGATTCACTTCTATGGTTTTACATTTTTCTTTTCTCCGGTT
>JANMME010000120.1:0-2429 GCA_031373015.1 Saprospiraceae bacterium | reverse complement strand
CGAGGGGATGGCACACGGATGACACGGATCAGACACGGATTTGCACGGATCCTTCAGGGGAATCCGTGTCTGATCCGTGTCATCCGTGTGCCATCCCCTCGCAATAGGGTCATCGTCCGATGGGAGTTTCCTCCTCCCTCGGGAACTTGATACCATATTTCAAGGTTTAGGGCCTGTCGTTCGAAAAGCGAAGGTATATGGTTCATTCTTTTTTCTACGCAATCTATTTGCGCAGATTGCTTAAAGAGAAAAATAAAGCAAAAAGCATTTTCTTTCAATCATTTCATTTTCAATGATTTAAACCATTTTTTAAAATTATTTTTCAATAAAAAAAATCTACGCAAATACATTGCGCAGTAGGCCGACCACCTTTGTAACATCAAAAAGATGAAAGCAAAACACCACAAGAAACACCTAAAAGAAAAAGTCATGTTCAAAGGGAAAGACCTGCTGTTTCTGGGATTCACCGAAGGAAAAATCCTCGGAATTGCCCTCGAGATCGCCAACGCCAGCTTCGCAGAAGCCAACAAACAAAAAACGCTGACCACCCTCAACCGGGTGCGCAAAAACCCGGAAGCATATCTGGAGGATGTCATCTTGGCGCCTTTGGCCAATGCTATCATAGAAGCCAAACAAGAGGAAGCCGCCAAAGCGACCATCGAACTGAAAGAAGAAGTCGGTGCTTACACTATTTTCGGAAAAGACCAGATCGAAGAAGGCGCGTTGAACCAAATGAATATCGCGATGCGCCTGCTGGTGACGGTGGCGGGCGCCCTGATGCCCGATGCGCACCAGGGCTACGGACTGCCCATCGGCGGGGTGCTGGCCACCAAAAACGCCATCATTCCTTATGGTGTGGGCGTGGACATCGGTTGCCGTATGGCGTTGTCGGTATTCGATATCCCGGAGGCGCATTTCTTTGAAAACCGCTCTTTTTACAAGCGCGAACTGATCGCCTATACGGCCTTCGGCGCAGGCAATGGCTTCAAAGGAAAGGACCGGGCCTATCATAACGTGCTGGACCGCAAGGAGTTCGAGATGAATGGCTTGCTGCGTGGACTGCAAGACAAGGCGTTCACACAATTGGGTTCTTCGGGCGGCGGGAATCACTTTGTAGAATGGGGAATCATTGATTTCGCCAAGAAAGATGAGGCGCTGGGTATCGAAAAAGGCCGCTATCTCGCATTGCTGACGCATTCAGGCTCCCGTGGATTGGGCGCAACCCTGGCCGGGCATTACACGCGTATTGCCAAAGAACAGTGCAAATTGCCTGCCTATGCCGCCAACCTCGCGTATCTGGATCTGAACAGCGAAGCCGGACAAGAATACTGGTTGGCCATGAACCTCGCAGGCGATTACGCTTCGGCGTGTCACGAGGTCATCCACCGAAAACTGACCAAAGCCATTGGAGCGACCGTGCTGGCAAAAGTGGAGAACCACCACAACTTCGCCTGGAAAGAAATCCTGAATGGCGAAGAAGTGATCGTACACCGTAAAGGCGCAACGCCAGCAGGAAAAGGCGTGATGGGCATTATACCAGGCTCAATGACTGCCCCGGGGTTCCTGGTGCGTGGCAAGGGTGAAATCTCGGCCATTAACTCGGCATCCCATGGTGCAGGCCGTCAGATGAGCCGGACACAGGCCATTAAAAACGTGAGCAAGGCTGATTTGAAAGCCATTTTGCAGGATGTTGGCGTATCGTTGATCGGCGGTGGACTGGATGAAGCGCCGATGGCCTACAAGGATATCCATCAGGTAATGGCTTCGCAAACGGAACTGGTGGATGTGGTCGCCAGATTTTCACCAAAAATGGTGCGTATGGCAGATGACGGAAGCCGCGAAGACTGAATTGATTGAATCGTAATTGAAAATTATTTAAACAGGAAAATTTAAAACCGGAAAACCGCAAAATATAAAACCGAGAGGGGTATGATCCTTTCCTTGCAGTTAGCGTATTTGCTTCTTAATTTTAAATTTTGCGGTTTTCCGGTTTTACATTTTGCTGTTTATTTTATAAAGAGAAGGCAATACCCTTGTTCCGTAGTCGGGTGTCTCTGTATGGCACCGATGTATTGGCCGGGTTCGGTCCAATATCCAGATCAGGGAGCATTGTCTTGTATCGTGCAGGTCCTGGGTTCGATTCCCAGCTTCTTCGGAAGTAGCTCAGTTTGGTTTAGAGCGGCACGATGGTTACGCAGGTTCGAATCCTGCACCGACCCACAATTGGTTGGTTAGCATAGTTGGTTCATGCATTGGATTGTTAATCCATTACACCTCAAAGACGGGCACTTTTCAAAGCCCAACCGAACATCGCGGGCCGTTTCGGCGTAGAGCAGTTTGCCGGGAACTTAGCAGGTTTTCGCCGTTGCCCGCACAGCACTGATTGGATGGGCCATTGGGCACACGCTGCCGCATGGCGCAGATGCGCC
>JANMME010000065.1:0-7863 GCA_031373015.1 Saprospiraceae bacterium | reverse complement strand
TCGTCATTGCCTCACCAATCGCTTGGTGGGCTATGGAAAAATGGCTCGCTGATTTCGCGTATCGTATTGATATTCAATGGTGGATGTTTGCGGTGGCGGGGGCAATAGCAGTCGTAGTGGCGTTTTTGACCGTGAGTTTTCAGAGCGTGCGAGCGGCTTTGGCGAAACCTGTTGAGTCATTGCGGAGCGAGTGATTTGACCCCGAAAGGACAAACTGAATTTGCTGTAAACAGGTGATATTATCCATTTATAAAAACATCTCAGTCATGCTCAATAGTTACTTCAAAATTGCGTCACGAATCCTTATTCGGCAAAAAGGTTATAGCATTATTAACGTATTGGGTTTGTCGCTGGGAGTGACGTGTTTTATCCTCATCCTGTTGTCCGTGCAGGACGAACTGGCTTTCGACCATCAACACACGAATGCTGACAGCATTTACCGCCTGACCGAAATAATTGAACCGGCGGAACATTCATCCAGTCTTCCCTTTTCTGTGGCGTCTACACTTGCTGCGGAATACCCTGTTATGATCGAGCATGCAGTGCGCTTTTATAATATGCAGGCGCCCACCCTAACGCTCGAGAGCGACCCAGATCACCGCTTCAACGAACGGCGCTTTTTCTTTGTGGATTCGAATGTATTCAAGGTTTTTACTATCCCTTTCCTGAAGGGCAGGCCAGAAGCAGCCCTTGATGAGCCTTATTCAATAGTGCTTACCAAAGAAATGGCTATTAAATATTTCGGCGGAACGGATGCTGTTGGAAAAACCCTGCAATTGGAAGGGAAATATCCATTGAAAGTTACAGGTGTCGTGGAGCCATCCTCCCGTTCGCACTTAAAGTTCGATTTTCTGGCATCTTTCAGCACGGTAATGGGGATGGAAGCTGGTGTCAAACCGGAAGGGTGGAACTGGAACCCCTGTTGGACCTATCTCTTGTTAACAAAAGGCTCAAATGCAGGCGCTCTGGCTGAAAAACTGCCCAATTTTGTCAAAAAATATTTTCCCGACAATATTCGGGACCGGGTATCACTGCACCTGCAGAACCTTACCGACATCCACCTGAAGTCGCATCTGGACTATGAAATCGAAGCCAATAGCAATATTGCCAACGTTTATATTTTTTCAGTCATTGCCGCTTTTGTATTACTGATCGCGTGTATCAATTATATGAACCTGGCGACCGCCCGGGCTGCAAATCGAATAAGAGAAGTCGGTGTGCGCAAAACAATTGGTGCGAGACAAACTCAGCTCATATTTCAGTTTTTAGGCGAATCATTTTTAATGGGTCTGATCGCCGTTGCCGTCGCCCTGCCTTTGACTTCGCTCTGTTTGCCCGCCCTCAACGCTTATTTGGATAAGGAAATCCACTTGGATTTGTTCGGAAACGGGCTGTTGCTGGCTAATTTGTTCGGAATCATAGTGCTTGTCGGGCTTGTTGCCGGCATTTACCCGGCCTTTGTATTGTCTTCGTTTCGCCCGGTGCAGGTGCTCAAAGGCAAGGCTGTTTTAGGTAGTTTCGGTGGGGTGGCAGCCCTGCGTAAAGGGTTGGTAGTGGCGCAATTCGCCATTTCTACAATGTTGATCCTCGGCACAATTGTGGCTTACACACAGTTGCGACATTTGCGGCAAGCAGATCTTGGGTTCGACCGTGAACAAGTGCTCATGGTAAACATTTTTCGCACTGATTTGGCCGACCGATATGAGGCTTTCAAAGGCAGGCTCCTGGAAAACCGCCGGGTGTTACAGGTCACCACAGCAGAAAACGTATTGGGCAGCAAGTGCCAAACCAGCCCTTTCAAACCCGAAGGTCTTACAGAATTTCAACAATTTCAACGACTTATGGTGGGTCATGACTTTGTAGAGACATTTCACCTTGAACTGGCCGCAGGCAGAAGCTTCGACAAATCTTACCCGACCGACGACACGGCGGCTGTGGTCATCAACGAAGCCATGTTGCGGCGCCTCGACTGGGGAACACCAGAAGAGGCATTGGGTAAAGGATTTTCAGGCAGGCGTCGCACCCAGAAGGTGATCGGCGTATTGAAAGATTTTCATTTCGCTTCCTTGCACACGCCCATTGCCCCATTTATGCTTGATATTGCTGACACAAAGGCACAACACAAGTTATTTGACCGCTATTTGGCCCTGCGAATCACTCCCGAAAACTATCAGGAAACGCTAACGCACCTTGAAAACGTTTGGTCGAATTTTTACCCGGAACGTCCCTTGGAGTACTTTTTCGCAAACGACGAACTCGACAAACTCTACCGCGCAGAGGAAAACTTTAGCAGGGTAGCAGCAGTATTCTCCTGTTTTGCCCTTTTCGTGGCCTGTATCGGATTGTTGGGTCTTATCTCCTTTATGGCACAGACAAGAACCAAAGAAATCGGCATACGGAAAGTGCTTGGCGCGAGTGTGTTGAGCATCACGGGTTTGCTGGCCAGGGATTTTTTGAAATTGGTGCTCATTGCAATTCTCATCGCCTCGCCCATTGCTTACTATTTTATGCATAAATGGCTGGAAGACTTTACCTATCGAATTGATATCCAATGGTGGATGTTTGTAGCGGCGGCTTTAGCCGCTGTGATAGTGCCGACCTTCACGGTGGCCATTCAAAGCGTGCGTGCGGCTTTGGCCAATCCTGTTGAATCACTCCGTTCGGAGTGATGAAATCCCGGTTTTTCTTCGGGATTAAGTCGCTTCGGAGCGCTCCACAAGCAAGTCAATCTCATAACCGCTGCTAAATGCCTGATTACAAATGCTATTTGCAAATTGGACATTCAATGTCCAATTTGCAAAACATCCAATTCTTTTTACCAAAAAAATAGGCCATGCTTTCCAATCATTTCCTCCTCGCCCTCCGCAACCTGCGCCGCCGCGCCTTTTTCTCCTTCGTCAACATTACAGGCTTGGCCGTCGGGCTGGCCGCTTGTTGGCTCATCGGACTGTATGTGTGGCAGGAGAAAAGTTTCGATGCTTTTTTGCCCGATGCCGACCGCATCTGCGCCGTGGCGCTCGACCTGAAAACGGGCGAAGAGGAAGGCCGCACCACCAATACGCCCCCACCCCTTGGTCCGCGTTTGGCTGCTGATTTCCCGGAAATCGAACTGGCTGCCCGCAGCTTTTATCTCCGGGAAAGCAACGTGCGGCTCGAAAAACCGGGACAAGCGCCGCTTTCCTTTTCAGAAACAGGGGCTTATGCTGCCGACACGTCCTTTCTCGAACTGTTCAACTTTCCCATGGCCGAGGGCGATGCAGCAACCGCACTTGACCAACCCCGAAGCCTCGTGTTGAGCCAACAAGCCGCCGAAAAATATTTTGGACAAAGCTCCGCCATTGGGCAAACGCTTTTGATCAACGACCGCCCTTTCACCGTTTCTGGAGTGGCCCAAAAACTGCCCTCCACTTCGAGCGTCCAGTTCGATTTTCTGATACCCATGGCTGATTTTAAAGTCGTGGATCGTTTCTCCTGGTCCTGGGTTTGGTTGCAAGTGGATACTTGGGTACGGTTACGCGAGGCACCAACCGCCGCACGTTTGGCCCAATTGGAAGCGAAATTTCCTGCCATGGTGCATCGCTACGCGCCTGCCGCCTACGAGAAACTCGGCCAAAATTTTGAAGAACAAATGCGGCGTGGCGACCGCTGGAATGTGCAATTATTGCCCCTGCCCAGCCTGCACCTCGGCTACGCCGACCTAGCCACCCGGCTTTCGACCCTCGGCGACGGGGCGCAGGTACGGATGTTCGGCATCATCGCCGCGCTGATTTTGCTGTTGGCTTGCATGAATTTTATGAACCTCACTACCGCACGGTCTTCTTTACGTGCCAGGGAGGTGAGCGTTCGGAAAGCGCTCGGTTCGGATCGCAGCACCTTGATCCGGCAGTTTTTGACTGAAGCCATGCTGTTCAGTGGCATCGGGATGCTCTTGGCCGCTGGTTTGGCAGGGGCGAGTTTGCCGCTTTTCAACCAACTGACAGGGCTGGAGATGAGCATTTTTGACCTTTTCTCCCTCAAAAACCTCGGTTTGGCGGCTGTTCTGACGTTGTTGACGGGTTTTCTGGGCGGCTTGTACCCGGCATTTTTCATGTCAAGGTTCAATCCCATGGACATGGCCAAAACAGTCTTCGCCAGTGCCAAAGGCGGCCACGCTGGGGTTCGGAATGGACTGGTGGTGTTTCAATTTTCCGTGTCCATTGCGCTCATGCTCGGCTCCTGGGTCGTACTGCGACAGTTGGAATTCGCCCAAAAAAGTTCACCGGGTCTGCAGCGTGAAAACGTGCTGGTGCTGCCGGTGCTCCGCAACTTGGAAGCCCCGACGAAAATCGAATCCTTTCGCCAGCAGATTGAGCAATTGCCGGAAGTAAGTTCCGTATCGCGAGCCACTTTTTTGCCCTCCCTGGGCAGTTTCGGCGATTTTTATGAACCCGAACAGGGCGATCAAAGCCGTCCGGTGGTATCCAACCTGCAACTTTCCTCCTTCCTTGCCGACTCACGTTTTGTACCCACCCTCGGTCTCGACATCATTGCCGGGCGCAATTTTCAGGACGACACGGGCCTCGGCGATTCCTGTTCCGTGATTTTGAACGAGGCTGCTGTCCGAGCCATCGGTTGGGAAAATCCGCTGGGGAAATGGATGCGTTACCCCGGCAATGCCAATCAACGCTTCCAATGCGTGGGCGTAATGCGCAACTTTCACCTCGGTTCCGTACGCGCTGCCATTGAACCTGCGGCCCTTTTTCATCCATCCTCCAATACGTATCAGGTCTATGCCTCCTACGTCGTGGCGCACCTTCGCCCGGGAACAGAAAAGCCTGCGCTCGAAAAAACGGCCAAGCTCTGGGCCGCCGCGATGCCCAATGCCCCCTTCCAATACGATTTTTTGGATGCGTCCTTTGCCAGAATGTATCGTTCGGAAGCAAAAATGGGCGCCGTGTTGAGTGTTTTCACGGGCCTGGCCTTGTTCATCGGGTGTCTGGGCTTGTTTGCTTTAGCCGCCTTCACGGCGGAGCAGCGCACCAAAGAAATCGGCATCCGAAAAGTGCTCGGCGCATCGGTTGCGGGCATCACGGGCTTGTTGGCCAAAGACTTTTTGAAACTGGTGCTGATGGCCATCTTGGCCGCTTCGCCAGTCGCCTACTATTTTATGCAAAAGTGGTTAGCTGACTTTGCCTATCGTATTGATATACAATGGTGGATGTTTGTAGCGGCGGCTTTAGCCGCTGTGTGCATTGCTTTTTTGACCGTGGGTTTTCAGAGTGTGCGGGCGGCATTGGCGAATCCTGTTGAGTCGCTGCGGAGCGAGTGAGATTGTTCAGACTCTATTCGGTCGCCACAGGAGGTTCCGTTCTTTGGGAAGAAACTGCCGATGTCAACATCCTGGGCGGTGTGTACAGCCACCTGCTGGGTAGCGTCAACCCGCTGGGTCCTGCCAACTTTGGTGGTACGCTATTTTTAGGCGTTACCCCCGGTTCAGGCGCCGAACTCTCCCCGTGTACCGAAATGACCTACGCGCCTTACGCCTGTTCAGCCCTATAACTTCCAGATTGACAATAATGAACGTGATGACAATGGCCTGCCATCTTTACCCTCTGAAGCGTTTTTAACGGCTACCTCCAACTTGAGCCTGTTTCCAAATCCGACGACAGGCGACGCGGTTTTGGCGTTTAAACTACCCGTTAAGCAGGCGTTTGTTGTGAGGATACTTGACTTGACAGGCAAAGTAGCTTTCAGTCGAAAGGGTGAAGGGCTGGAAGGCGAAAACCGCCTGTCAATTCGATTGGGCGGTGTTGCTCCAGGGCCGTATTTCCTTGATTTCCAAACGGAAGATGTAAAAGCACAAATGCGATTGATGGTGCAAGAATAAATGGGCAAAAGAGTCTGTTATTGGTAGGAAGATGAGCCGTCTCTCGAGTGATCGGGAGGCGGCTTTATTTGCCCCTCTTTTTTTGAGCCGTGCGCGGGTCTTACGAACCCGCACCTAGAAGCCTCCTCTTAAACTTCTCCGTAGCAATCGCCCGGTGGCTGATCCTGTTTTTGACCGCATCGCCCAATTCGGCAAAGCTCTCGTCATAGCCTTCCGGGATAAAAACCGGGTCGTAGCCAAATCCTCCTGTGCCCTGTTTTTCTAAAGCAATGTGCCCTTCACAAATGCCTTCGAGCAGGGTTTCTTTCCCCTCGAACGTCAGCGCGATGATCGTGCGGAAACGGGCGCGTCGAGAGGTTTTTCCTTCTAAGTTTTTCAGCAGCAAGGCAATGTTTGCCTCCGGGCTTTTGGCCTCCCCTGCATAGCGGGCCGTGTGTACGCCCGGCGCGCCGCCGAGGGCTTCCACTTCAAGGCCCGTATCTTCCGAAAAACAATCGTAGCCATATTTTTCCTTTACATAACGGGCTTTCAGGAGGGCGTTGCCTTCAAGCGTGGGTTCGGTTTCCTCGATCTCTTCGTGGCAGCCGATGTCTTTCAAGGTCTTTATTTCAAACCCGGGGCCGAGGATTTGCTTCACTTCGCGGGCTTTGTGGGCGTTGTTGGTGGCGAATACTAGAGTGTGCAAAATTTACGATTTTGGATTTACGATTTACGATTTTTTGATTGGTGGTTTGGGGAAATTGCAATAACTTGCTATTGTATTTTTCAAAAACTAAATGAAATGACAGAAATAGAACTGAAAAAACGCTTTAAAGACTGGGCAATTTCGGTTGTCCTATTTACTAAAAAATTCCCCAAAGGTCAAGAGTTTAATGCAGTTCGTGGGCAAATTGTACGTTCAGCTCCTTCAGCAGCTGCAAATTATCGGGCTGCTTGCCGGGGTAAATCCACGCCTGATTTTATAAACAAACTCAAAATCGTGGAAGAAGAATTGGATGAGTCCATGTTTTGGCTAGAATTTGTAGTTGCACTTGCTGCCGAATTGCCCGCTGGAGTAGTGCCACTCTATAAAGAGGCCAACGACTTCAACACGCAGGAACTTGCCCGCGCTTTTGCAGTGGCCGTACACGAGCGCACAGGCTGCTGGCCGCACGTCATCTTCAACAAACTGCATCGCCGCAAACTCGACGCAAACCGTGAGATCGTGGAAGCCGCTCAGGGCAACAAGCAAGGTGTGCGAGACAACATGCAAAATGTGTTGCGTTTTGCCGATTCGCTCTCCGTTACGTTGCTCAAGTATTTGGACCTGCACTATTTTGCGGATGCCTCGGATGTGCTTTGCCATTCCGATACGGCTTCGGCAGAACCGCCCATGCCGGACTTTTTAGAAATCTTCCCAAACCCATATTGCGTCCATTTTTTTGTCAAAATAACGTCCCAGGCGCCTGCCGGGAATTGGATATGCGAGGTGTATGATTTTTACGGCAATCTATTGAGAACGAATTCGTTGGATCAAGAACAAGCCATTGAAATAGCCCCCAGGAATCGGGAAAATGTGATTGTAGTGCTGCGCCGGGACGGGGAGATAGCGGCTATCCGTGCGGTATTGCGCTCTTGTAGATGAACACTGTTGTTACTTTTGCGCTCCGTTAAGGACAAACCAGACTACTGGACATTTTGACATTGGACCTTGGACTTGCGCTCTAAAAACTTGAAAATCATGCGCTTGCCGAATCGCGTCCAAGGTCCAATGTCAAAATGTCCAGTAGTCTGGGTAAAAACAATCAAACTTTGACAGCAGCATGCTGGAACTACAACCCGTCGAACGCAGAACTGGCCTCAGCCGCGAGACCTTCGCCAAAGAATACCTCAATCCGCTCAAACCAGTCGTTTTTACCGATTTGACGGCCCGGTGGCCTGCCATCCAGAAATGGACGATCGAGTATTTCAAAGAAAAATACGGGGATCTGAGGGTGCCTGTGGTGTCGAATAATTTC
>JANMME010000020.1:0-2776 GCA_031373015.1 Saprospiraceae bacterium | reverse complement strand
GGAAATTTTCCCAAATCCTTGGGTCGGAGCGCAGTTGTTCTTCCACCCAATCCGGGATTTCATAGGGGTCATCAGGTGTCCCGATTTGGTCTATGATTGGCTCAATGCCTGCCGGGGTCATCAGCCCATTGGCTTGAAGCTTCCAGATACGTTGCCGATTCAGTTCAGAGAGAAAACTTTTTTTGCGGCGCGGGGTGATGCGTTGTACCGTGCTATCGGGGTCGTATTTCTTCACTATTCCATCGATCCAGCCAAAACAGAGGCATTCCTCCACCAAGTCGCTGTAACTAATGGAAGGTCTACCAGAAGCTTTGTTGAAGGTGCGCAACCAGACTTCTGGTTCGCTGCGGTGGTTTGCTTCGAGCCATGCGCGCCATTCGGAGCGGGTAGTGGGATAAAAGACAAGGGTTATTTCCATACAAGAAGATGAATTGAAAGAGTATGCCTTATAAATGTCCAATATCCAACAAGGAATTTCCAATGTCCAAGTAGGCTTCGCGCTTAGAATTAGTTGTAATTCAATATAAGGAGGTCACTGTGAGTGGCCAAACGCGAAGCCTACTTGGACATTGGAAATTCCTTGTTGGATATTGGATATTCCCTCGGACATTGGAAATTCCTTGTTGGATATTGGATATTTTCTACCTCCCTAGCAGCACAACTCCCCACTCCGAATCCACCGCCACTTTCCCATTACTCACCGTTAGCTTTTGCCCAGAATAATAGTCTGAAACTACCGTGCCGTCCTTAAAAACGCCCCCTACCTCGAGCGTTTTTTTGCCTTTTGGCATATCAAGCCCAACCACCACAGCATCAGTGTATTTTCCTGCTGTGTACACTCTTTTGAAGGTGTATGGCTCGATGCTGAGCATCGTGTGTTGGCCTGCGCCCACGGCGGGATGTTCTTTGCGAAAGCGGCCTAGTTTCTGCCAGTGCGCCAGCACATCTTGTACCTTGAAACCGTTGCGTTCGGCGTTGGCAGCCAGTTCATCCCAGTTCATGAACGAGCGGAGCGTGGCATCGCCTTCAGTGCCCGGGATATCGAGGGTTCGGGCCGTTTCGTCGCCATAGTATACCTGTGCTGCGCCGGAGCAGAGCAGGAGTTTGGTGCCCGCTTCAAGGGGCTTTGTACGAGCCTTATCGAAAGGCCCACCGTCGTCGTGCGAAGCGAGGTAGTTCAGTACACTCTTGCCTATCAGTTCGGTACGGAACAGGTTGTCGTATTTGGAAAAAATGGCTTCGTAGGAGGTTTTTAGCGCATCGCTTTTAAGATCAAAATTGATGAGCGCATCAAAGCCATTGGCGAAAAAATCCACTTTTTTGTCTCCAAAATCAAATAGCCGGCCTTCCGAAACAGAGTAATTATAGACTTCGCCGACCATGTAGAAACCATTGTTGTCCAATATTTTAGAAGGGTTTTCTTTTTTCCAGTCACTGAAGGCGATGTCTGCTTCTTTGCGAAATTCAGCCCACACGCTTTCCTCGACGTGCTTGGCGGTGTCGCAGCGGTAGCCATCCACGCCATATTTGCGGATGTAGTCGGTGAGCCATTTGATGATGTAGAAGCGCGGGGCGCGGGGGTAGCCCGTGCGCTTAAAAAAAGCCGCGAGTTCGGCGGTTTCTTTTTCGAGTCGGCCTTCGCTGCGCCATTTTTCCTTCAAAAAAGGCGGCAGATCCACTGGTGTGTTGCTTTCTGTAAAAATATCAGGGAGGTTATCTACCAGAGAACAGGCGGTGGTGGATTCGTACCCTTTATACGTACAACGCGGACCGGTACGGACCCAGTCCTTCCAAAACGGGTCCACTTTAGTGGCGGGGCCAGTGTGGTTGATCACGCCATCGAGCACAATGCGGATGCCGTGGGCATGGGCGGTTTCAACGAGTTGGGCCAGGTCTTTCTCCGTTCCAAAGTTGGGGTCGAGGCGGGTCCAATCTTTTGCCCAGTATCCGTGATAGCCATAGGTATTTCCCGTACCTTCATCCACACAAGCGTGGACTTGTTCAACCACCGGTGTGAACCAGATGGCAGAGATGCCCAGGCGGTCAAAATAGCCGTCTTCGATTTTTTGGGTAATACCCTTGATATCGCCGCCCATGAACCCGCGGAGCTTGGCCGTAGGGGCCGTTCGATCAAAATTGACATCATTGGTTTTGTCGCCGTTCTGGAAGCGGTCGGTGAGCAGGAAGTAGATATTGGCGTTTTGCCAAAGGAAGGGCGTTTTGTTACCCGCAGCAGGAGAAACATTTTTAAGGGTTGAACAGGATACCAGAAAAAGCGCAATTATTGCAAGGCCGTACGATAGGTTTTTCATAGAAACGAAGGTTGTAAATGTGCGCGAAAGTAGGGGCTTAGGTGAAATTTGCACCTCAATTTTTTAAAATAGGCTACTTGCCGTTTGAGCCAAAAAAAATGTTGTTTTAGTTTGCAATTTTCTACATTTACGCCTCCAAAGTACTTTAGTGAAAAACCTTTACTACGGCGCAACGAACTCGTCCTCAAGCGTCGTGAACATTCTAGAGCCGATTACAATCGCCAACGCTCCGATGGCGGACTGGCTTTCTTGACGATTTAACCACTTTGCTCATGCGATTTCTCTACTTGCTCCTAACTTTTTTGCTGTTCAACATTTCTGTCTCTCTTTTCGCCCAATGTCCACCACCCGGGTTTCCTAATTCCGGCGACAACTGCGGCTCCCCCATTATCTGTGAGAATTTGGATGGCTATTGCAACACCATCAACAACAACAATCAGTCGCGAGCATTTCCTTGCTGCACA
>JANMME010000019.1:0-2102 GCA_031373015.1 Saprospiraceae bacterium | reverse complement strand
CTCGGAGGTTTTCAAAAACCTCCGAGGTATCCCCTCCCCGAACAAACGAATTTACAATGAAAGGGCCGTGATTTGGTGTTGGGGCAATTATTCATCATTCAACTAATTAATTTAAAAAAATATGGCTCAGATAGCAGAAATGCCTGAGGGTCTTGGCGGAGAAGGTTTTTTCGCCACCAAATTATCCTCCGTAGTAGGGCTGGCTCGCGCCAATTCTATATGGCCCTTGCCATTTGCCACTTCTTGCTGTGGCATCGAGTTCATGGCCACGATGGGCACCAACTATGACCTCGCACGCTTTGGCATGGAACGGCTTTCTTTTTCGCCGCGCCAAGCCGATTTGCTCATGGTAATGGGCACCATCGCCAAAAAGATGGGCCCGATCCTCAAACAGGTGTACACCCAAATGGCCGAACCCAAATGGGTGCTTGCTATGGGCGCTTGCGCAAGTTCGGGCGGCATATTCGATTCCTATTCCGTGCTGCAAGGCATTGACAAGGTGATCCCCGTGGATGTCTACATCCCCGGCTGTCCGCCACGCCCTGAACAGGTTATTGACGGAATTATGAAAATCCAGGAATTGGTGAAAAACGAGCCATTGCGCCGGAGAAATTCCCCTGAATATCAACACCTTTTGGAGAAATATCAAATTGGGTAACCATGGAAAATCAAGCGCTATTAGATAGAATTACTCCAATGTTGTAGAACTTTCGCGCAAGACCTTGACAATCATAGCATAACGATGCTCACAAACGAACAAATTTTAACCCAACTCGCCGAAAAAATGCCCGGCGCAGCGATTTCCTCCGAAATAGCCCGCGACGGCATTTTGAATATCCACAGCAGCCGAGAGCAAATCATTGATCTGCTCCAGTTGCTGCGCGACGACCCAGATTTTGGTTTCAATTTCCTGACCTCGCTCTGCGCTATTCACTATCCCGACAATGCCGGACAAGAGCTGGGCGTGGTGTACCATCTGCACAACTGGCAGCAAAATGTACGACTGAGAATAAAAATATTTTTCCCGATCAACGATCCGCATGTGCCAACAGCCACAGGGCTTTGGCCTACGGCAAACTGGATGGAACGGCAGGAATATGACTTCTTTGGAGTCATATTTACCGGCCACCCTGACCTGCGCCGAATTCTGAACGTGGACGATATGGAAGTTTTCCCGATGCGCAAAGAATACCGCCTCGAAGATGGCACCCGAACCGACAAGGACGACCGCTTTTTTGGGCGGGATGGTCATGTGGGGCAAAGTTTTGACTAAGCACCTGAAATTATGCAAGTCCAATCATACTTTTCCTCCCTAGACAGCCTCGACGGAGAACTCGCAACCCTTAATCTGGGCCCCACGCACCCGGCCACACACGGCATTTTTCAGAACGTGCTGAAATTGGACGGCGAACGCATCGTCAGTGCCGAGCCAACCATCGGCTACATCCACCGCGCATTTGAAAAAATTGCCGAGCATCGCCCCTACTATCAGGTAACGCCGCTAACCGACCGACTCAACTATTGCTCCTCGCCCATCAACAACATGGGCTGGCACATGACGGTCGAAAAACTCATTGGCTGCACACTGCCCAAACGGGCAGAGTACATGCGGGTGATTATCATGGAGTTGTCGCGTATTGCCGATCACTTGGTTTGCAACACGGTGATCGGGGTGGACACGGGTGCGCTCACGGGCTTCACCTATATGTTTCAGGAACGGGAGCGTATTTACGAACTTTTCGAAGAGGTATGCGGCTCACGCTTGACCACCAATATTGGGCGCATTGGGGGTATGGAACGCGATTTTACGCCAACCTTTCACAAGAAATTGAAAGATTTCTTGAAAACATTCCCGGCGCGTTTTGAGGAGTTCACGGGACTGTTGGAACGCAACCGAATCTTTATGGATCGTTGCATTGGTGCTGGTCCAATTTCGGCAGAGCGCGCCATGGCTTACGGTTTCACTGGACCCAACCTTCGCGCCGCCGGGGTGGATTATGATGTGCGCGTAATGTCGCCCTATAGCAGTTATGGGGATTTTGAGTTTGACATTCCCGTGGGCATCAACGGCGACACATACGACCGATTTGTGGTACGCCAGG
>JANMME010000005.1:0-8244 GCA_031373015.1 Saprospiraceae bacterium | reverse complement strand
GGCGCATGGGTACCGTTTACTACATGCTCGCTAAGCGTGTGCGTGTGAAATTGCAAGAGATCGAACTTTTCTCCGTTTACGAGGATGCTGCTGCCACCGTCAAAATTGAATTGGATGGTGTGGCCTTTGTTGACGATGTGCGTAGCGGTGGACACGTAAGTTTGAGGAATATCCGTCAACGTTGCATCGTCCACAGCACCCGTAATGTTGATGGGCGATTGAACTCTGCCGCCGCAAGGCGTCCAGTCCACACAAATTTCGCTCCAATACTCCGGCCCATCGGCGCCTTCGTATTCAAATTCAGCTCCTGTGCAGGAAGGCAGTTCTTTCTTGTCTTCTTTGCAAGAAACGGTCAGGAACAGCAAGCCGGCAGTCATCAAGGAAAGCAGTGGGTTTTTCATGAATGTTGTCATGTGTGAAAAATTTTAAAGTTTTATAAGAATGAGAATAATTAGGGCAAGGTCTTTAGAAATTTTCAGATGTATTATGTCTTAAGCCAAGCACCGTTGACAGCATATCCCGCTTCTCCATTTAAGGTGACCCAACTCAGCTGATTTTTTTGAAGATTTTTTTGATGGTACTTTTGCGCTGCTCCCTAATCTTTGGGGGCTTGCTTGATGGAAAACAATGACCTGCCCTATATCCGAGCGATTTTGAACAACGATTCCGCGTTGCTGGATGAAATATACCGAAAGTTTCTTCCTCCCTTGTTCGGTATGCTGCGCCGAAACGGGGGCAGCTACGAGGATGCAAAAGATGTTTTTCAAGAGGCCATCGTGGTCGTCTTCCATCATGCCGCCCGCCCCGGTTTTCAGCTCACCGCCCCCTTCCAATCCTATCTGCTCGGCATTGGCCGTTTTATATGGCTGCGGCAATTGAAAAAAAATGCCCGCACAGAGGTCACTTCTGAGTGGGAAGACGGATTTGATGTAGGTGCTGATCTCGAACAACAAATTTTTGAGTCAGAAAAACGAACCTTGTTTCGGGAAAAATTTGCCCTTTTGGGGCAGGACTGTCAGCAATTGCTGCAACGTTTTTTTAACCGCGAGCCTTTGAACTATATCGCCACGGACATGGGATACACAGACGATTATGTCAAAAAGAAGAACAAGGTCTGTAAAGGGAAACTGATGGAATTGATTCAAAAAGATGCGCGTTTTGGCGAGTTAACGCCCCAGCTTCATTCATCAAAAACACGAACAAACCCACATGAAGGATAATTTAGACGACCTGATTGCCGATTACCTGTTGGATAAACTGGATCCGATGGCCAGAACACATTTCGAGCAACGCCTTGCTGCCGAACCTGATTTGGCCGCCCGCGTCGCACTCGAACGGGACGTTGCGGCTGCGCTCAATGCTTCTTCGCCCGAAAACCAACTCCGGGCTAATTTGCGACAAATATCTGACAAATACGACTCGCCCGAAAGCCTTGACCCTGCTTTGGGTGAATCCGCAAGCAGCAAGGCCCGACTTTGGTGGGTACTTGCCGTCGGGGTCTTGGTCTTGGGCGGTTTGGCGTATTATAACCTCCAACAAGCGGAAAAACCGACAATGCCCCTGCCCCCACAGCCAAGCCTTGAATCGCCAATCACCAATCCACCAACCACCAACCCACCAGTCACCAACCCACCAATCACCCATCCACCTCCCATTGCCGCCAATTTCAAGCCGATTCCGAAGTTGGAGTCCTATATTGGCTCGCAGGTCCGAAGTGGCGCGTTGCGCGTTCGCGTGGACGAGCCCCGAAGCAGCAGCATCCTCCCGACCCGTACTGGGAAAACGGATTTTCGGCTTTCCGGACAAATAGAAGGCAAAGTGCCGGCGGGCGCGGTGTTCGAGGCAATGATTTTCAACAACGATCTTCAGCATTTTGACGCCATGCGCCCAATAGAAAGCTATATGCTCGAACTGGATTCAAATAGGGCATTTGTTTTCCAAAAAAGGCTTTCAATGGCAGTTGGGTTGTATTACTTGCTCGTCGAAGAACAGCAATCGGGCGAATGGGTGTTTGTAGGTAAGTTTTTGGTGAAATGATTGCATGTTCAAAAATTTTGAATCTTTGCAGGGCATCAATCAATTACTATGAAGGGAATCCACCACTTCCTGCAGACAGCCCTGCTTCTGCTATACTTCTCGTCCATTTCCGCACAAACACCTGATACCCCCCTCGCTGAGATGACTTGGCAGGGGTTGACCGAAAAATGGGAATCGCTTGCTATAAAGGGGAAGAACGCCGAAGCTTTGCCGTATGCCCGTGCCGCCCTGGAAATAGCCCGGCGCGATTCCAGCGAAGCCAGCCTCGATTATGGCAATAGCCTGGATTATCTTGGCTATTCGCTCCACCATACGGGACAGTACGCTGAGGCAGAGCAGGTTTTTCAGGCCGCTGTTGAACATGCCCGGCTGCATTTGGGGGAAGATCATGAAGATTATATCACCCGATTGTCCAACCTCGCCATGTTGCACATGGACATGGATAAACTCGCTCAGGCGGCTTCTGAATTGGAATCTGCGGTTCATCTGGCTAAAATAAACCTCTCTGAGGACAATGAATACGTCCCCATTATGCTGAACAACCTTGGACTGGCCTATGAGAACATGGGGAATTTTGATCGGGCGCTCGAATATTACCTGAATGCCTTGGACTTAACAGAACGAACCCTGGGCAAGGATAACGTACGATATGCTAACCGACTGTTCAACATCGCAGCCATTTATCGCAAAACCGGGAAAAGAGAAAAGGCCCTTGACTTCAATCTTCGGGCCTTGCCTATTTATGAAAAATTGGTAGGCAAAAAACATCCCGACTATATCAATGGCTTAGCGGGCTTGATGGTTTCATACACAGAATTGGGGCGATTTAAAGAAGCGCTCCCCATTTCCGATTCCTTGTTGGCATTGATGAAGGAAAATGTCATCCAGGAAACAAAAGAAGAGTATAATTTTAAGTCGTCTGTCGCAAATCTGTATTTCAGGGCAGGTCAATACAAACGCTGTGCAGAGTTCAGTCAAACGGCTTTGAAGCAATATCGGGAGATTTTTCCAAGGCAATACAGCAATCATGCTTATTTGGCCAGCCTTATTATGGCATCACTCGAAAAAATGGGGCAAATAGAAGAATCTAAAACATTTGCCCTCTTGCACAGCCACTTTTCTTTGGACGAATTGCGGGGCGGTTTCAGCAATTTCAGCGAAGCAGAGCAACTGCGGTTCTACCAAACTTATCGCCAACGTGCAGATGTCGCTTCGCTGCTGTTTGCAACCAGACACCCCGAATTCCCCGATTTGTCCGCGGCTGCTTATAATTACCAACTAACGGTCAAAGGGCTTTCCCTGGCCAATCGTCGCGCCTTGTTTCAATCGCTGCGCCAAAACCCCGACGCCCGGCTTGCGGCCCAATTTGAGGAATGGCAAAAGCTGCAAATCGAAGTCTCCAGACAATATGCCCTCACGCCTTCCCGTCGCGAAGCCAACTTAGATAGCCTGTTGACTCGGGCCAATGCGTTGGAACGCAATCTTGTCCTTGGCTCGGAACCATTTCGCTTGACAAACCAAAACGCCCGCTGGCAAGATGTGCAGGCCGCCCTTTCGCCGGGGGAGGCCGGCATTGAGTTTGGCCAGATCAAGAACCCTGATGCAGATAGTATTCTGTACATGGCATGGCTGATCCGACCGGGCGATGAGACCCCAAAACAGGTTTTCCTTTTCGAGGAAAAAGAAATCGGCAACCTCGCGGCCACTCGGCGGCTTTATACTCTGGATCATTCATTCGAAGGGAAAAACCTGCACGAACTGCTCTGGAAGCCCCTTGAGCCATATTTAGAAGGCGTTTCCACCCTTTATTTCGCTCCAGCGGGCGTGATCCATCAAGTCAACCTGGGTGCTGTGCCGGTTTCCGCTTCCGAGGTTATTGCCGACCGGCTCCAACTGCATCGGCTGGTCAGCACCCGGCAGGTGATAACCCTAAAAAAGACAGCGGGCCGAACCACTCCAAAATCTGCGCTGGTTTTTGGCGGCATCCGATATGAAACAGACAGCCTTGCGCTTGCGGCCACCAATCTTTTGTCCTCTGAAAAACCGCTTGCGGCGCCTACATCCCAAAGCCGGGGTGCCGCTTTTGGTGAGGAGTGGGATTTCTTGGGAGGCACTCTTAAAGAAGCCACCGAGGTTCGAAACCGCTTGGAAAAGGCAGGGACTAAAGTCATTTTTGCTGACGGCTTCCATGCATCGGAAGGCTTTTTTAAGAAAAACGTTCTGACATCCCGATCTCCAGAGGTGCTGCACTTGGCAACCCACGGCTTTTTCCTGACGGTTCCCGATACCAACGCCCGCAATGGTTTTGCAACGGCTGGAAACCCCATGGCACGCGCAGGACTGATCCTGTCGGGCGCCAACCGCACCTGGAGCAGTGGCGAACCACTCGCCGGGCAGGAAGACGGTATTCTCACAGCACTTGAAATCAGCCGCCTGGATTTGAGCGGAACGGAACTGGCTGTACTTTCTGCCTGTGGTACCGGGCAAGGCAAAGTGGAAGCCGGAGAAGGTGTACTCGGCTTGCAACGAGCCTTCAAAATGGCCGGGGCACATTACGTCCTTATGACGCTTTGGAACGTGCAAGACCAAGATGCTCAGCAATTCATGGCCTTTTTCTACGACGAATGGCTGGGGCAGAAAAAGAGCATTCCTGATGCTTTTCGGGTGGCGCAACGGAAAATGCGCCTGCTCCATAGTAAGCCTTTTCAGCCGATGGCTTGGGCGGGGTTTTTGTTGTTGGAGTGAAAGGAAGGCTAATGCTAAATCCCCCAACACGTTCCTACCTTTACCCGTCGCATGGCGAAATGAATAGGCTTCCACCATGTAATGACATCAATCAAAACTAACCCATTGTGGATAAAGTACAATTATACCCGTTTCGTTTCCAACCAATATTTCAATACCGACTCTGGGGGGGACGACATTTGACGGATTGGCTAAGTGTGCCGCTGCCCGGAGACGACCCAATCGGGGAGGCCTGGTTGCTCAGTGATCGAGATGATTTTCCAAGCATTGTATTGGATGGGCCACTCAAGGGCCGAACTATAAAACAATTGATGGAGGAGTACCCGCAACAATTCATGGGCAAACTTTCCCCACATTTCAGCCGCTTTCCACTCCTGCTGAAATTCCTCGACGCCCGGGAAATGCTTTCGGTTCAGGTACATCCCTCAGATGCCCACCCAGCGTTGCTTCCTCCGGGCGAGCGTGGCAAAACAGAGGCTTGGGTGGTGCTGGATGCTGGCGCCGAAAGCCGGATCTATGCCGGATTGAAGCCAGGCGTCACTGCTGACACGCTCCGGGAATCTCTAACAAACGGCTCTATAGAAGCACAACTGGAGTCCGTCTCACCACAACCCGGTGATGGCTTTTTTCTACAAGCGGGTACTGTGCATGCGTTGGGCAGCGATGTGGTAATCTTTGAAGTGCAACAAAATAGCGATGTGACCTTCCGATTATACGACTGGGATCGTGTGGACGCCAAGACAGGCAAGTCGAGGGAACTTCATATCGAACAGGCGCTTGCCTGCACCAATTTTTCTGAGGCATCACCCGCTTTGGTCACCCCTTTGGTAGAAGCGACAGAACCCGTGGATCGCGAACGACTTTTTCAAAGCGAACATTTCTGGCTGTGGCGATGGATCGGCCAAGTACCCTTTACCGTGGGCGCCCCAAATATGCCGAGGGTACTGGTTTGTATTGGAGGCGCCGGGCAAATTGAAATCGGAGACGCTATCTACCCCATGCTAAAAGGCGATGTAATGCTTTTGCCGGCAGTGCTTGGACCCTGCATTTTCCGACCGGTTGGAACCGTAAATTTGTTGGAGATCGCGATTCCTGAAAAGAAGTGAGCACGACTGCGCGGTTTGGCAAACGCGGACGGTCCGTGTTCTAAATACTTAAATTCAACCCTATCAATCATTTTTTATCAACAGGTTGATAAAACAAGAACGCCCCGCGTCACATATATGCGGCGCGAGGCGTGTCATTGTTCCGGTTTTCTATTTTGTAATGATCAAACGCTTTGTAAGCATTTGATTTTCATCGAGAACGCTTACAAAGTAAACGCCGCTGCTGAACCGGCCATCAGAAAGATCTAGCGTTATTTCGGTTTGGTCTTTTGCCAAGGACACTGTCCAGATTAATTTGCCCAATTGATCCGTTATGTTCAACACTGCTTTGGTGTCGAGTCCATCCAGATAGATACTGACTTTATCGCTGGCCGGATTGGGAAGCAGCTCAAGGGCTAAGGTTTCTTCAAGAGTGCTTTCATCCGCCCGGTTGCCGCCGGGTCTGACATTACAGCCAATACATGGGCCAACCTTGTCGCCGTGGTTGAAGTGGGCAGAAAGCGCATTTTTGTTGATACAAGTAGTGTTGCCATTGTGGCAAACCTTGATTTTGTTGTTGCCACATTTCCAGGCTGAACTGTAGGCTTCGTAAGCCAATAACTGACTGCAATCAGGAATGCCGTCATGGTTGTTGTCCACAGCGTCATTGCCAGTCGGGCAGACATCGCAAGCATCGCCTACGCCGTCGCAGTCGTTGTCGGCTTGCGAAGGATTGGCGTTGAAATCACAATTGTCCTCTTCATCGCAAATACCGTCGCCGTCTGCATCCGAACAAGCGGCCGGACATTCTGCGGGCACACTCAGATAAGGATTGACCTCCACATCGCCGGTATATCCGTTCAATCCGCCATTGACAGGCGCGCCTCCCCCCCAGTAGTTGAGTTTGGCATTCAGGTGCGTGCCTGACTGCTGAATGGAATTATGGTTGCCCACCAATGTGTTGTTCGTGACTGCAAAATCCGTGTGTGTGCCAAAGGTGCTGATACCGGTTTGGCAATTGGTCACAGTGTTGCAGGAAATGCGGCTGTTTGTGGTGTTGCCATCAAAGCGGATGCCCTCTGCCCGGTTGTTTATATTGCATTTTCGAATGGTGACCGGGCCGTCCAGAGCCTCGGAATAAAAACCGTTTCCGATGGCGGTTCCTCCTGCGTAGCTCAGGTCCAGATTGTCAAACTGAAGCTTGGAAACAGCATAAGCGTACACGCCGTAAGTGGCCACATTGGTGAGTCCATCGCTATCCTTGACCAGGATATCGGCTGCCGGCACGGCATTTTCATCGCCGATGACCAGGTCCGTACATCGTACGAGCGTCAGACCATATGTTGCGTTGGCGCCGCCGAACAGGTTGCCGGATGCCGTGACCGCACCGGTGTAATGATTTGAAATGCTCAGGCCAGTAAAAGTGTTCCGCACGTCATTGTCAACAATCGTCCACTGAGCGTCGCCGCTGCAACCGATTCCGCCCCAGCGGTTTTGTGCGTTGCAATTGCGCACAACCGCCGTTCCCGTAATGTTGTATGTACTGAGCGAAGAGGAGTACTCTGAATAAACAGGGGCGCTGAGGTCGAGATTGTCAAAGGTAAGGTTGGAGCAGTTCCCCGCATAGATCGGATTATTGACCTCGCGCAATCCGTCCGAATCCTTAATGAGGATGTCTGGGGTAGACAGGGCGTTCTCATCGCCGATGATCTTGTTGGACACTTCGATCATCGAAAGGCCGTCGTTGGAACCCGGTTCACCGAAAAGGTTGTCGTGCGCCGAGATCGCTCCGGTTGGAATACGGACAAAGTACATGGCGATGCCGGAGTACCGCATGTCATTGCCCGTCAACGTCCAGTTCGCGTCGCCGTAACAATGAAATGCCATGCTCCGGTTCTGCGCTTTGCAATTTTTAATGGTCATGTATCCAAAGGGACTAAAGGAATTAACGGCATAAATGGCTGCACCACTTTGAAAAGATTGCGAAAAGCTAAGATCCAGACCATCGAAGGTCAGATTGGAGCAATCTGTGACTTCAATCGCAGTGTTTGCAACGCTGGTCAACCCTTCCGAATCTCTGATGAGGATGTCAGGTGCGGGTGATGCGCTCTCGCCTCCGATGCTTATATTTGAGCAAATGTTAAATTTAAGCCCGTACGTAGCACCGTGAAACAGATTGCCTGAAGCCTGGATCGTACCGGTATTGAAGTAGCTAAAAATCATAGGGCTATTGGCGTTGCTCAAATCGTTGTTCTCTATGATCCATTGGGCATTTCCGACCAAATTAATCCCATACAGGCGGTTTTTGGCCTTGCAATTTTTCACGGTTATCGTACCCGATGGGAACCGAATGGAAATCCCAGTTTCGTTTGAGGAA
>JANMME010000338.1:0-10658 GCA_031373015.1 Saprospiraceae bacterium | reverse complement strand
CGGATGACACGGATGAGACACGGATTTACACAGATTTAGTGCAATCATTGAGAGTGTTCAGAAATCTGTGCAAATCCGTGTCTCATCCGTGTCATCCGTGTTCCATCCTAAACAGTTACGGCGAAAAATAGAAAACCTTTCGGGAAGGGGCGCATTTCAAACTTCCGGAATTAAACCTCGTAGGTTTTCAAAACCTATGGTATGTACGCAAGTTCATAAAGTGGGATGAGTAAGCGTCGTGACTAATTTTTTTGACAGGACAAACAGGATAAGCAGGATGGAGAGGGGTATTAATCCTGCTCATCTTGTGAATACTCTCAAAAACTAACCCCTCTCGGCCCCTATCCATCCTGCACATCCTGTTAATCCTGTCAAAAAATATTGCTCGTTGGGCAAGAAAACTTGTGTACATACCATACGTTTTCAAAACCTACGAGGTTTGCAGAAAAAGACGAAAATTTAAAACACTCCCTCGAAAAGCCTGTTTTTTGAAGAAAAAGGCCAAGGAGAATTCCGTGTTGAATACATTTGGCCTCTTTTAAAAGAATTTTCTATGCGCAAATCTCTACTCTTCCTGCTACTTCTCGGTTGTTTTTGTCAACCCGCTTTCTCCCAAAATCCAGATTGGCGCTCCAAAATTGACCCAAAACTCTGGGACTATGCCCAAAAACCCGATTCTGTGGTCGAATTCTTCATTATTATGCAGAAAAAGGCCGACGTGAGCGCGGCCAAACAAATGCGCAAAAAGGAAGAAAAAGGAAGATACGTGTTCGAGACGCTTTCTGCTTTTGCCGAAAAAGACCAGCGTACAGTACGTGATGTATTGCAAAACAAAAACGTTCCGCTCCATTCTTTCTGGATCATAAACGCCGTGTGGGCAAAAGGTTCAAGAGAACTGCTGGAAGAAATTGCCCAAATACCCGAAGTGGGCCATTTGAGAGTCAACCCGATCTGGCATTTGAACCCTCAACCTGCTGATGACGAAAACGCGCCTGCTCAAGACCGTGCCATCGAATGGGGCATCACCAAAATAAATGCGGATGATGTGTGGAATAAAAACCCTCCCATAAAGGGCGCAGGTATTGTGGTGGGTGGCCAAGACACCGGATATGAGTGGGAACACCAGGCCATCAAGGAAAAATACCGGGGCTGGAACGGCAGCACCGCCGACCACAATTACAACTGGCACGATGCCATACATGCACTCATCAATGGCGGCTCAAATTCTTGCGGACTTAATTTGAATCATCCCTGCGACGACCACGACCACGGCACCCACACCATGGGCACTATGGTGGGCGGAGAAGGGAATAACACCATCGGAGTTGCCCCCGAAGCCAAATGGATGGGTTGTCGGAATATGGAAGAAGGCGATGGGACGCCCGCTACTTACATTGAATGCTTTGAGTGGTTCGTAGCCCCCACTGATCTCGATGATTTAAACGAAGACCCTTCCATGGCCCCGCATGTTATCAACAATTCATGGGGTTGCCCCGTATCAGAAGGCTGCAACAATGGCAATTTCCCTGACATGGAAACTGTGGTAGAAAATGTGCGGGCAGCTGGTATCGTCGTGGTGGTATCGGCAGGGAACAGCGGCTCAGGTTGTAGTACGGTGGATTCTCCTGCTGCCATTTACGATGCAAGTTTTACCGTAGGTGCCACGACCAATACCGCTGGCGATAACATAGCCGGCTACAGCAGCCGCGGGCCCGTCACGGTTTATACCAATATTATGAAGCCCGATATTGCTGCGCCTGGTTCCGGCGTCCGTTCTTGTACTGGCCACGACAACGATTCTAATAATTACGGCTATGCCACCTGGAACGGCACCAGCATGGCCGGCCCTCACGTGGTAGGCGTAGCGGCGCTCATCATGTGCGCCCGCCCCGACCTGATTGGCAACGTGGATGCGATAGAGGGCCTGATGCGCGACAATGCGGTGGCTCGATTTGCCGCCGCCCCATTTTGCGGCAACGACAATGGCAGCTCGCATCCCAACAATGTGTACGGCTGGGGGCGCGTAGATGCGCTTGCTGCAGTAAATTCAGCCTTGCCAATTGAATTGCTTGATTTCACAGCAAAACATGCCGGAAAAACAGCCCAACTTCATTGGGTCACAGGTTCTGAAAAGGACTGTTCCCACTTTACGGTGCAGCGCAGCAGCGACGGCTTTACCTGGAAGAACATCGGCGAAACACCCTGTTTGGGCAATGGCGCATCAAGCGAAACCACCTACGCATTCAATGACCCAAACCCATACAAAGGCTTGAATTACTATCGCCTGGATCAGCTTGACTATTCCGGCCAATCATACAAAAGCCCCGTCCAGGCCCTGAGTTTTGCTTCGAGCGGCTACAACCTGCGGGTCGCTTCTGGACAAGGCCTGGCCTATTTTGAAGTCATAGGGGAAAACGCCGACGAAACACCCTGGCGTTTGGAAATCCGCTCGATGGATGGCCGCGAGGTACAAAATCTCAGCGTTGGCGATAAAGGCTGGCTCAAGCTGCCTGATTCGCCATCGGGTGTGTATTCGATCCTTTTGCGCGATGGAGATGGCCGGGCGGTGGCGGTTGAGAAATGGCTTTGGATGAAGTAATTAACTCAAGTTATTTGGTGTCAAATAGATTATTGATCTACTGACCCGCCACAACAAACCGCAGCGCATATTTTTTATTTCCATTAGCAATCACCGCCAAGTATGCACCTGATAATAAATCGGATGACATGCTCAGCACTTGATTTGCCCCTTTTGGATAAGATTTGTGCTGCAAAAGCCGTCCCATGAAATCAAATACCTGAACCGAGACTTCATTGTAAACCGCTTGGTCAGCGATGAAAATCAGGGGCTCGTGCTCGGCCACAGGATTTTTCAACATTGTATAAAGCTGGGAACCTTCGGTTTTGGGCTGGAAGGAGGCATCGGAAATACAAGCTTGTGTCACTTCATAAGCCCCAATGTCCACCGTATCGAAAAGGATGCGGTTTACTCCCAGCAAGTCGGTGGTGATATTGAAAGTATCCGGCCAAAAGTTATTTCCTGCATTTACTAAAGGCGAGCAAGGCTTGGGGGAAAACGAATTGTCTTCAAATGCTGGGTCAATGTCATATAGCATCTGGTCGCCACAAATACTTTGTCCTTCAAAAATGCAATCGGGCTTACTGAGCAGACAGTGGTTCACCCGATAGTCATTCATAGTGAAGGGATTAAACGAGTTGTTGTAAAATATCCGCTTGAGTGCCGTAGTATCAACAATAACGCAGTTGTAAATGTCCATGAAGTTGTAGGAGTTCACATAATCGAAATCAGGACTCCAATTTTTGTTGAAGACATAGCGGCTGTTATTCACGAAGGTGGAATTTATGATATGGGTATAACTGGCGCCTTTAGTCGTAGTGGTTATGGAATATGCTCCTGTATTTCCATAAAAAAGACAGTTTTCCAATAACACTTTAACCTGAGAGTGGATAATATTAGCATTGGCAATTCTTAACCCTCCAGCGCCGAGGGTGCCACCTCTGTTGTTTAGAAAACGAGTGTTTTTTATAAGAATGTTTAGATTTCCGAGCCCTCCATTTAGGAAATCTACACCTGGTGCATCAGAAATATTTTTATTGTTCTGAAAAATAAGGTTATTCCAAAATACATTCATATTTGTATGACTTCCCGTTCCAATCCTCATTGCACCGCCTGGAGTATTTGATTCATTTTCTAAAAATATGGTACTATCCATTTGGAAATTAAACGTTTTTTCATTCGATCCGGGATCAAGAATGGATAACCCTCCACCTTCAGCAGCGTAACACTTGCTGAAATGGCAGTTTTGTATTTTTAATGTGCTATTCTCTTCGCCAACTTCTAAAAAAAGGCCTCCGCCAACAAACCCTATCCGGGTGGAGTCGCGTTCAAAATGACAGGATTTTATTAAAATACTTCCCGATGAATGTATAAACGAAATACCGCCTCCATTACCTGTTATTGCCCGGTTGTTTTCAAAGCGGCAATCAAGCAAATACAGTTCCTCGCCTTGCACTACCGATCCGTAGGTATAAATAGCGCCGCCATCATATTTAGAAATGTTTTGGGTAAAGTTGGCAGCTTCTATTTGAAGTGATGGAATAAAATCCTGACTTGATTCAAGTGCGAGCGCCCCCCCGTAAGTTCCTCGGTTAAAAGAAAAGATACAATTGCGTACCTTGAGAGATTTAACAATATTGGGGTCGCTGTAAAAAAGCAGTATACCACCACCCTTATCTTCCCCCTGTCCAGAGCCGTCGGCATTACCCTGGCGGATGGAAAAACCATCTATTAAAGTAGAGCTGTCACAGTTTTCAGCGTTCAATACGTGATAGCAGTTGTCATTATAGTTGCCGGTTTGACCAATATCGCCATCCAGAATGGTCGGATGAGCAGTTATATCACGTTCTGATGGAGTTGTTTCTATACCGCTAAAGCCTCCGTAAAGCATCGTTCCATTTTTTATGAAAAACGATGCACTGCGGTTATTATTCGGGGCTGGAAAATAAACACCTTCCTTCACCCAAATTTGATCACTTGATTGGGCAGTGGAAAGCGCCATTTGCAGATTGTTAAAAGCATTCGCCCAGCTACTGCCGTCGTTGACACCTATTGCCGCCGCACTCACATAATAGATTGTCTGGGTCAGTGCAATTTTGCAGGGTAAAAGAAAGAGTATTGTAAAGAGTATTCGCATGACGGGAAATGTCGGTAGAAAAGGGGCTTAATATGGGAATCAGATAGGAAGAATAAAAGGGCCGTATAGCAAGATTGCTATACGGCCTTTGAAGTGCAGAAAAAAAACCTACTTTGACTGCTGTTTAATCAGCTTGCCGGAAGTTACAAGTCCGTTTTGCTCGACTTGATAGTAAATAATGCCTGGTTGCATTGAACTGGGTACTTCTAGTGGAAGGTCATTGAGGCCTTCTGTTAATTCAAAAGTGTACCATTGCGAATGACCGAGGAAATCAAACAGGCGAACTTTTATATTACCTTCTTTTTTCGCAGATGCTTGTAGATTGACTTTGTTTTTAAAGACCCCAGGGTAAAACAATACGTCCACGTCCGAACCACCTGAAGCAAGACCCAAAAGGGAAGATGCTGCCAAGGTAATTTGAGCTGGGACTTCTATACCTCCTGTATTGAAAAATCCACTATCGAATTCGCTTTCCTCCTCGACATGTAAAACTGATTCCAGATTTGATATAGGCTGAAGCGCTCGGCACCTTAATTTGAATGCAGTTGTATTTGTTCCAAAAGTGGAAGGCGCACCATCTTCTTTAAACCATAAGGTTCTTAATTTACCCTCGGCCAAATGTGTCAGGCCAAAATTTTCAGTGTTATAGTCAGAAAGTGTTCCTGGTTGAGGAGATAGAATTTCTATTTTACTCGGGTCAAAATTGATACCAAGTTGGTAAGCAACGAGTGGTGTACCGCTGGAAACTTTGATGCTTATATCGAATGATTGACCATTAAGAATGGTCGTACCACCAGTGGGGTAAGTAAAATCATACAATTCTTCTTCTCCACCTTCTTCAAGAAGTGGTAAAGTTTCACAGTTTACGTCTCCAGTTTTGATAGCCCAAAAAGAAAATGTCTTTGGATCTGACACAAATGGATTACCTGTTAAATCGATTGGCAATATGTCCATAAATGAGTTTATACCACTGGCGTAAACCCTTTCATTCGATGTACCCATCATCCACTTTGCAGCGAATGGATTTATAGGTTCAAATACTTGAAAAGCAAAATCCGGGTCTGAAAGCATGTAATATCGAGGAACATAGCGCCAAGAGCCCGTTTGATTTGGGAAGGTTAAATCGATTCCTAGAATTACTTTCCGAATAGAAACAATATCAAATGTCGTAATTGAGCCACTATAATTGACATCTGCTGCAAAAAATTGACTTGCGTATGTGAATGGATCAATTGCAAGAATGTGTTTACTAATTAACACCAGGTCATAACCAGTTACTCCAAATAAAGGTGCTAGAATAGCAGCGTTACCCCCCATGCTGGCATCTCTATTTTTTAATGGAGCCATTAGTATATTATCGTTAGGGGTATGTATGTCAGCACCAAGACGGAATACACCCGCATAAGGATCTTCAGCTGTAACAGGGCCGGGAGGAGGTGCTGTGCCAAAGCTATAATTGGTGATTAGGATAGGAACATTTGCTACTCCCTCCCAATCCGTTGATATACAATATCGTTCCAAATTGGCAAAATCGGGTATAAACTCAGTTTGACAACCCGAAGGAGTGAAGTTTAATGTGTTTTCTGAAAAATTTTGTATGATTGATTTTTGTTGCGGACTAAAATTGAATTGAGAAATAGAAGTGGCACAAAGGCGTGGGAATGCCATTATGTTAGTATAATTTGGATGGTAGGTGTACGTGTGCGGTGTTTGATTTACATCAACACACTCCACTATGCAGGGGTCTTCGCCGCAAGGGCAGAGTGTTGGCCCAGGATCAACCGGTGTGTCTGCAAGAAGATCTCCAGCTGTTGGATTGGCAGGATCAGGTGGACATGAACCACTTCCAATACCTAATGTAGTCTCTAATAAACCACAATGTTTGCCCACTATATATGCCAAATAATGTGGTAATGACTGTAGAGAAGGTGCAATCACAATCATATTTTTTCGAGCCGGATCATTCGGGTAATAGGTAAAAAACCCTGGTGCGTAGTTATTTACGAGCCCAACAACGTAAACATTTAAGGCGTTGTCGTCATGATGCGCATCATATAATGCATCTGCTTCCAGAGGGGTAAAAAAGTAAAAATCTTTATCTACAAAATGATCTTGCGCACATCGAAAAAATGTAGTACTACCTCCAAGTGCAGTATTTAAGATCTCCAGTTGGGTAGTCATGGGGGTTACACTTGGACTAGGGTAGCCGTTGTCGTTATGGATAAAATAAAAGTGGATTGGTATGGGGGCCCCATCAACCGATACTTTATTTTTCTCTCCATTCATAGAAACTTTTCCGAGTGTTGCCGAACAAGAGGTGCTGTTGCCAAATGTCTTCCCATAAGATTTCGGTAAAGAAAAACATGAGAACAATCCCAAGAGAAATAGGGACATTATCAACTTTTTGTCATAAAGAGCATTCGTAATTAACATGGTTTGAAAATTTTGGTGAAAAAATCAGTTTTTGAATCACGCTTTTGGGAAAGCGCAGATAAAGATAGTCTTTTTTTCAAATACCTTGGTTTCTTCACGGAAAATTTAACATTGCGTCCGCTCGCCGTACCTTTCGGCAACATTTTTGCTTTTGCATTCCAACCCATTGACCATAATAATCCAATTGACCACATTTAATCACATTTTTACCCGCCGAAGCCAGAGCGTAGGCGGGCACCACATTCCCAACAATGGATTTATCATACCTCCTCAATATCCTACTCCGCCGAAAATGGCTCATCCTAGGCGCGATGGCTGCTGCGGCGCTAGCTACCTTTTTCTTTATCGGGCAAAAACCAGCCCGCTTCAAATCAAGTGTGGTGATGGCCACCGGTATTGTCAATTACAAAGGCATCAAATCTGACAATTCCGACGCTTTTGTGCAGCAATATCAGGTGGACAATGCGTTTTCAAACCTGTTGGAATTTGCTCAAGCCCGCTCCGCCATCAAGTTGGTTACCATCGAAATGCTCCAGCACGACCTGGCGGCAGAAGGCGGCAACGGAACTGAAAAACCCTTCCGGCAAGCCAACCTTGGGCTGGCCAATTTTTCTGAAGAGGAGAAAAAAACGCTGTTGGCCGAACTTCAAAAGATTCAACTCGATAGCCTCGAAGACGCTTCTTTTACCCCACAGTTTGATTTCTTGTTGGACAAAATTGCCCGTGCCTATGGCTATGACAACGACGCGATTTTGCGCAGCCTTTCGGTAAAAAGAAAAGCCCAAACGGACTATCTCGACGTTTCCGTTACGACCGAAATCCCGGCGCTTTCCCAGCATTTGGCGAATTCCTACGCCAACCGCTTTTTGACCTACTATTATAACCTCCTGGTGCGCGACAAGCGACAAAACGTGGAATCCTACACCAAACTCGCCATCGAGAAAAAATCTGTGGTAGATTCCATCGCCGACCTGAAGTTTGCCTATTTGAAACAAAAGGGACTCCCGGTGATGGGCAAGCAAAGCGAGGAATTGGTGAGCCAAATCGCAAAACTGGAATTTGAACGACAACGCGCCGCTGCCAAAAAAATGTCCGCCGCTGAATCCGTCAACCGCATTAAAAAATACGAGGGCGACCGCGAATCCCGCGATGCTCGGGAAATTCAAAGCAGGCTTTTGGAGAAAAACAACACCGCCGAACAAATGGAACGGGTGCGTGATCTCACCCGCCGCAACGCCGAAGCCGGTGGAAAAAACGAAGAACTCGCAGACGAACTCGCCACCGCCAAAACCGAACTGGATGAGGCCATGCGCTCTTCCGCCCGCTCGCAAGGCCGCCCGCGCAACGAAGAAGGCAAAAAAACAAAGGAAGACCTCTACAAAGACCGGGTGGACAATGACCTGGACCGCATCGAAGCAGAAGAAAGTTACCGGCACACCAGCAGTGAATTATATACCCTCAAAAACAAACTCAGCAGCATGGTGGTCAGCGACGAGGTTTTCTCCAAACTCCAGGCGGAGCAGGACAATGCCCAGCTCGAATTCGACAAAATAAACGACGAGTATATCAAAGCCAAACTCACCCTGGAGAACGCCGAAAACCCGCTCTCCATCGTCCAAAACGGACAATTGCCCGAATGGCCCGAACCTGATCGCCGCACTTTGCTCAGCATTTTTGCGGCTATTGTAGTAGGTAGCCTAACGGTCATTGCCTTGTTCGGGCTGGCTTATCTGGACAACACGATTCAGTCGCCGGATCTGTTCAAAAAATACACCAACGGGCTGCCATTGCTCGGCACCATCCCTGTCGTTCCCGTCAAAGGCTTCGATTTGGAGCGCATCTTTTCTGCCAATAATCAGGAAGGGACATATTCCGCATTTCGCGAGAGCCTCCGCAAACTCCGGGGACAAATCATCGCTTCTGGTGGTGGCAACATCTTGATGGTCAGCCCCAAAAGCAAAGAGGGAAAAACATTCGCGATGCTTTCTCTGGCGCACTCGCTGGCTTTCAACAACAAGCGGGTGCTCATGCTCGACACCAATTTCAAAGCGCCGCTCCCCGAAACTTTTACTGATCAACCCAGCGCCAACAAAGACATCCTGAACAAAGCCATTCAAGCGCACGGCTTGGCCGAAGTATTCCAACTTAAAACCCAAACGGCCGAACCCAGCGAAATCCAGCGCGTGGATGTCCTGGGCAATACTGGCCTTCCAAAATCGCCCGCCGAATTGCTTGATCCGGAGCAGTTTCAGGCTTTCCTCGCCGAACTTCACCAGCATTACGATTATGTACTGATGGAGGCTGCGGCACTCAACCAATATTCTGATGCACAGGAACTTGTGCCTTATGCCGACCGCGTAATCGCTATTTTTAATGCCAATTCGGTGCTGAAAAATGCTGATAAGGAATCGCTCCAGTTCTTGCGGTCTATCAATAACAAATTTGCGGGAGCGGTGCTCACGGAAGTGGATGCACGGAACGCGGCCTGAGGAATATCCAATGTCCAACAAGGAATATCAAATGTCCAAGTAGCGCCCACTTGGACATTCACTGTTGGATAATGGACAATTCATGTCATGAATTGGGCATCTCATGTTTGACATCGAAGATTTTAATCCGTTATTTCTGACCTTTGCGTTTACAAATCTGATTACTTACCCACCCAGCTTCTTTTTACATGAAAAAATTTCTCTCCTTCTTAGTGGTATTGGCTGTTGCCATTACCCCAGCATTTGCGCAGCACGGCAAAAAAGTGTCGCCCGCCTCCGCAGATTTTACACCCCCTTCGCAGCTCAACTGGCCAGGCAAAGCGGTCGTCCCCCCCGCTTCTAACCCATTTGGGGTAGCAACTTCAAGGCCAAAGCCCATGCCGCCGCTGCAGACCTCCGAGGTTTTTAAAACCTCGGATGTCTCGGTCTCCGTCGTGCGCGGCGAAAATGGCTTGCCTATTCTTTTTGAAGGCAAAACAGAAGCCTCCGGAACTGCAGCAGAAAGCAAGCCGGTAGGTGAACGCGCACTTGAATATTGCACCAGCCTCAGCCCGCAGGGGATTGCCCAGCCCCATCAAGAGTTCGTGCTGAAAACCACACAAACCGACGAGCAGGGCAACACCCACGTTCGTCTGGAGCAGGTATTCAACGGACTGCCCGTTTGGGGCGGCGAAGTGATTTGCCACACGAAAAACGGCGCATTCGAGCGCATGAACGGGCGGTATTTCCCCACGCCGAAACTTTCTTCCATCGTTCCGGCCATTAGTGCCGAGGATGCCATTTCGAAAGTCAAAACTGAAATCGGCATTTCAAACGTCAAAACGGATTGGACCGCAGAAGATTTGAAACTGATTGACGGACAACCGTTTGCGGCCACATTGATCGTTTTTCATCCCAAACAAAACCTCTCAGGCGAGCGCCTGACCTGGCACGTTGCGGCCCGCCCCAATGTGCTCAGCCGTTCCGAATGGTTCGTGGATGCAACCACGGGCGAAGTGCTCGATCAATTTGAGCATACTTG
>JANMME010000334.1:0-3373 GCA_031373015.1 Saprospiraceae bacterium | reverse complement strand
CGGATGACACGGATGGGACACGGATTTTATTCAAATATCAGAACAAATCCGTGTCCCATCCGTGTCATCCGTGGCCCATTGAATAAAATCAAAAAAATCCCCAGTCCAGTTCACGCTTTACTTCATCAAAGCATTAACCCTTGAAAACACCTAAAACCCCAAGGCTTAGCCTGCACTTTGTATAATCCCTGAACAAGAGGAAAGAGGCGCCCCTGCTGCAAGTGAATACCCTAAATTGACCTTTTGAAGACACCCCATCAAGCCAATCAACCCTTTATTGCCATTGATCGCCGGGAAGCCACGCTGCTTCTCCGGCGAACGTGGCAAAAGCCATTTGGAGACACTCGCCCTTCCGATTCCCCCCGGAAGGGCTTTTTTGTTTTCTTAATAAACCGCAAAATGTAAAACAGGAGAACAGCAAAATGTAAAATCAAGAAGTGCTAGATTTCGAAAAGGGAAAGATTTTGACCCTCTTCGGATCATGATCGAGTGGTTTTAAATTTCCCTGTTCTCCTGTTTTACATTTTGCGGTTTATTTTGAGAAAACTACCTGACAATCAGCACCGGAATCCCCACCGCATGCCGCACCGCTCCCACCGTAGTGCCAAAGATCAAATCTTTCGTGCTCAGTGCTCAATAATCTACTCCTGCCTGTATTGAATCCGTGATTGCTGTCCTTCCTTTGGTCATTTTAAAGCGGCACCTTTGTAGCATAAAGCATCTGCTTTTAATTTTCTCACACTGATTTTCTCACCAAATTTTTTCCAAACATGAAAAAGTCCTTTTTTGCCATGCCCAGCACTGGTATTCCTCAAAATTCCCGTACTTGCCCTGCGGGGGGGGCATAGCCCTATTTGCCCAAAGGTTGTCTCTAACCAGTAAGCCCACTGGCCTCTTGCTGCTCTTCTTGGCATATTTTGCAAATGCAGAAGCCCAAAGCACTACATCTTTTTTTTACCCTTCTTTGGTAACCGTCAATAATTTGAGTACAAACCAAGAAGACATAAGGCAAAAATTGTTGGCAATGCCGACTTCGAAATCCGTTCAACTTGTACAGTTGAACAACCTTTTCCCATTATTGAACAACGATCTGCTTCCAATAATCCTTCCAAATACGACTAAGGCATACACCTTCTCAACAAACTATATTCTCACCTATCCAAACGGAGACTATACTTGGTTTGGAGAACTAGCTTCGGTCGAATATTGTGAAGATGAATCTACCGTAAACGAGTGTTTTGATGGCAGTTTTATGGCCATGAAGAAAGACGGCCAGACTTTTGGCGAACTTTGGCTTGACACAAGTTACTATCAAATCAGAGACTTGGGAGAAGGGGTTTCTGCACTCGTCGAACTGGACAATGCCCAAATAGCAGAAGGCTGTGCTACTCCTTCTGGCACTCCTTACTCGGGAGGAGCACAATCTAGTGAAGAAAGAGATGGCCCGCCCTTGTGCCCTGTACGAGTATTGGTTCTTCACACACTAGCAGCCCGAACGGCAAATCCAGGTATTGCAGCACTCGCAAACGCCGGTATAGCCTCTACAAATATTGCCCTGTCAAGGAGTGCGGTCACACCTAACCAATTGAGCGTTGCTTTGGCTGGGGTTCAGGCATTGACAAATGCTGAGTGGGCCGAATCGGGCAATATTGATTTAGATCGGTTTTCTCTTCCAACTAATACAGCTATTGCAGGCTACCGTACACAATACAATGCCGATTTGGTTTTTGTACTTACAGCCACCGTATACCCTAATGCAGCAGGAGCAGTATCTGCATTTGGAGACGCTGTAACTGCCGCCGATTCTGCGTTCGCGATTGTAGAGGCAGACGCAGTAACCGCTCCACTATACTCCTTTGCGCACGAGTTTGGACATTTGTTTGGGGCAAGACACGAAGGGACAGACTTGTGTGCTTCAGATGGCGACGACTCTGGCTTGCCGGATGCACATGGATACCGCTTTCACAAGAGATGCGACTGCTTGATTGTCCAAAGAAAGGACTATCACACGATTATGTCCAGTAACTGCCGCAATGGGTCGGCGGTAAGGATTCAGAATTATTCAAACCCGGACGTAGAATATAGAAATAAGAAAACTGGCAGGACAGACAAAAACAACAACGCCCAGGTTTTGAGAGATGCAACCTGTCGAATCTCGAACTACATTGTTTCGAACGAAGTTTTTGTCCAAATAGAAGGCGAAGACCATGGATGCCCTAGCACGGCTGTGACCGTTCAGGCAATTATTTCCGGGGATGAGCCTGTTGGCGCTTACACACTTAAGCGACTGTCCGCAACGTCCAACAAGGGATAGGCTCAAGCTCCTTGATCAAGATGGGGGCATTGTCATTTTCCCTAATCCTACCAAGGGTGAGATGACACTGGTAGTAAATGATGTAAAAGGAAAACATGTTGGTTTTTCAATCCTCAATTTACTTGGCCAAACGGTACATTGCCAGCCGAGCTTTTGTTCTGAACACGACCGTTTCCAAGCCGTAGTAAGCATTCCAAATTTACCGGAAGGTAGTTATTGGCTTCGACTGCAGAGTGGCGAAAAAATCAAATATCAAAAGATTGCCATCGTAAAATAGCAACCATGCCCTTGTCAGATACTGCTCCGGTATTTGTCAAGGGCTTCAAATTTTAAACTGAGTCATCTATGAATATTCAAATGCTGATCGTAACAGCCCTGCTGCTAAGTTTGGCGGCCTGCGACAAAACCCCGCCAATAGAAGACGATTCGCCTTATTGGGGCACGACAGACGCTTTGATCAATGGGAAGCAATGGTCTGGTGAGCCTTTTTCGTTTGTAAACATCAACCATGGAAAAGGCCGTGAGATTATTATAGATTCACTGGACAAATACAGCATCCGAAGAGCATCCCTGAGTTTTTCAAAAGTGCCTTTCCAATCTGGTCAGCACCCACTGGTAAATACATTTCCACAGACAGACGATGGGCTTGTTGGCGCCCATTATTTCGTTGTTGACGATGATGTGATACTAGGCAACTATGCCGTATTAGAATCTGACAGTTCCAGCTTTATCACCCTTACTTCTTATGACTCCATCTCAAAGGAGTTAAAAGGGGTATTTGATATTACTTTTATAGTCGATCATCGCCCAAATGCGTCATACCCAGATACCATCAGGTTTCGGAATGGGCAGTTTCACACAAGGCTGATAGAATAAAGTTTTATTAGCCCTCCCTTTTGGTCATCCGCCCTTCCGATTCCCCCCGGAAGGGCTTTTTTGTATCCCGGAACGCTGTTCCGGGGCATCAGGGACAAGATCTTGGATATCTGAATCAACAACTTGTGCTAAAGGTGGTGGCGTTTTGTCAATGCCTAGCGTACTCCGCACCCGCTCCAAAAT
>JANMME010000909.1:0-1753 GCA_031373015.1 Saprospiraceae bacterium | reverse complement strand
AAAATTGCTCGGCTTTTGTGCGCAAAAGACCGCGATTCACGAGCGCTTCCACATAATTCGGGTTGAGTTGAATGGCTTGACCGTAGTCCGCCAAGGCATTTGGGATGTTACCACCTTTTTCGTTTGCCACACCTCGGAAGTAGAATGCTTCTGGTGATTTGGGCTCCAACTCGATGCTGCGGTTCAGATCCGGCACGGCTTCGGATGCTCGATTGAGGATGACGAGGCATTTCCCTTTGTTCAAAAACAACTTGGGCGTGACGATTCCGGCCTCGATTGCTTTCGTGAAATCAGCCAGGGCCTCCGGGTATTTGCGGAGTTGAAAATAGGCCTGCCCCCGACCATTATACGCTTCTACTGTACTGGGATCATATTTTAATGATTCGGTATAATGTTTTACAGAGCCTTGGAAGTCGTTGGAAATGAGTTGGTTGTAGGCGAGATTGCATTGGCAAAGCGAGGATTCGGGTGTTTTTTTGGTGCAATTTTCGAACAACGCGACCCCTTCTTTCCAAACCCTGGTTTGATTGTATGCCAAAAACCCTAACAGGCCCGCCGCTCCAAATAAGACGGTGTTTCGGGCCTCCAGTTTTATTTTTTCCAACAGAATACCCACAAGGAAAAACAAGCCCACGCAAGAAAGGTAAACGTAGCGATCCGACCGCAATTCAAAACTACCGACGGTCCGAAAGGGAAGCATGACGGTCAATGGAAGCAAGTACAGTGCTAAGCCAAGTAGGATATCGGGGTTGCTGATGCCTTTTTTCCAAATCAAAACACCTAGCGCCACGAGTGCGACGGGGGCCGCGTAATATTCCCATCCCCAAACACCGTCCATCTTTACAAAGGGGTAGGAAACTGAATAACCGAGGGGAACTAGTAGTTTGAATGGGTAAAAAAGCAAGGTTTGGCAGGCCATGAAAAAGCGGTCGGCGAAGGAAAAAATGGCAGAAGACGCTTCGATATTGTGGCCTTCTAACTCCCTTGTGGAGAAAGTGTACAGGCCAAAAATGAGTGCTACGGCGAAGAAGGGGATTTTGTTTAGCAAAAAACTACTCGTCAGACGACTTTGAGTCGTCAGACGAGCGCTCTTGTCCAAATAAAAATCCACCGCCAACAGCACAAACGGCAAAGTCACCGCAGCGGATTTTGATAAACAGGCTGCCAAAAATGCCGCTAAAGAGACTCCTAACCAAACAATTTTGGAGGACCCCCGCCATTCCCAATAAGCCAGCAAACTGGCAAGATAAAACGTTGAAAACAAGACGGTACTGAGTGCTGCAGCCCAGCTCACTGCTTCCACTTGCATGGGGTGGACGGCAAACAGAAGCGCTGCAAAAAACGCCGCCCAATCCCGACCCGTCAGCCGCTTCAAAAAGGTAAAAACCATTGCAGCGTTGAGCGCATGGAGCAGAAGGCCAAGCAAATGATAGCCCCATGCTTCTTTGCCGGAGATACCTTGCCCAACCCAATAGGCCATCCAACTGAACGGGGCGTACATCCCCAGGTTTTCGCCTGAAAAGAATTTGCCGAACGAGGGGTTTTGCAAGGCCCTGTTGTAAAGGATTGCTTTGTCGTCGTCAAAGAAAACAAAACCGTTGGACACCGATGCGGCATATACCACAATGGCAGCAATACCTAGCACTAATTGGGGCAACCAGGCCCTTTGGAGGAAAGTGAAAAACGTCATTTTATTGAATTCGTCAGAGTGGTCATTAGGGTCATTTCGTCATTGGGTCATTGGGTCTTTTTT
>JANMME010000892.1:0-1535 GCA_031373015.1 Saprospiraceae bacterium | reverse complement strand
TTCTAACCTCTCTCCACCCATGCCCACCATCCTCCTCCTCACCGCCAACGACCCACTCGACCCCCTCCACAAGCTCGCCGCCGAGGGCAAGGAAATCCAGCGTACCCTCAACAGCGCCCACGGCAAAGCCTACGAGGTGACGCTGCTCGCCGATACCTCCACCGAGGATTTTATCAAAGAACTCATGGTCCCCAACCGCGAGATCGAGATCGTCCACTATGCGGGCCACGCCAATAGCAACAGCCTGCGCCTCGCGGATACCGATGCCGATGCTTCGGCGTTGGCCGAGAAACTGCGCAGCCAGGGCACGATCAAGTTGGTGTTCCTCAACGGTTGCGCCACACGCGGGCAGGTAGAGTTTTTTCACAAAGCAGGTATCCCCTTTGTGTTTGCTACCAGCCGCCCGGTCGGCGACGAAAAGGCGTATTGGGTGGCCACGCAGTTTTACCAGTACCTCACGCTGGGCCGCTCGCTGCAAGAGGCTTTTGCCGAAGTGGTGACCGACGCGCAGAAATTGTCAAAAAAAGTACACGAATTCCGCCGGGAACGAGGCATCGCTTTCCGCTCCGACATGGGCGCGGACGAAGCGGTGGAGTGGGACTTGTACCCCCGGCCCGGTTCGGAGGATGCCGATTACCGCTTGCCTTTCAACCGTCCGCCGCATCGGGCCATGGACGGGGTGGATCATTCGGCGTTCCTGGACGAACTGATTTTTGCCCTGGAAAACGTGGATACCCAGGCCTTGAGTGCCATCAAAAAACTGGCCAACGATATTCGCGACGGCTCGGCGCCCAACAACAAAAAAATAGCCGAATTGCTGCGCGTCTTGCCCTACACCCTCGGCGTTCGCCTGCGCCAGATCAATGCCGATCCCAGCGAGCGCGGCAACGATTATTACCGCGAACTTTTGTACGACTACGCCTTCTTTTTTGAAACCCTGCTGCACCATACCACCGCCTTGCTTTGCGCACAAATATGGCAGCAAAAGGACAATGCAATCGTGCTGCCCGCCGAATTTCAAGTGTTGCGCAACTATTTGACCATCAACCATTTGGGCGAATCGCCGGGCGCGTACGTCCCAGTGCTGGAAGAACTTTTAGCCTGGATGGAAAAGGCGGGCATACACAACACCTTGCCCTTTGGCAAAACCCAACTCGATTACCTCCGCTCAGAGCGTTTCCAATCGGCGGACAACTTCTTTTTCCTCCAGAAAAAATACTACTGGCAGCGGGTGCGCCTCCGGGACGAAGAAGCCTTGGAAAACTGCTTTATCGCCCAAGAATTCCTGAACGAGGCTTTTCGGCACTTCAGTTTTATCGTCAAATACCTGCTGGCATCCATCCGGGGCATCAATGTGCGGAATTTCAGGCACCTGCCCGTTGAATTCGCCAACATCGTGTCCAAACTCATCCTATCCCAGGCCGAGCCGGATACCATGAAAGGCAGCATGATGGAAAACAAATCCGTGCTTTGTTTCGACACCTCTGAGTTTGATCCGAAGACACCTTCGCTTAACCTGTTCCCTTTTATCATTG
>JANMME010000875.1:0-8414 GCA_031373015.1 Saprospiraceae bacterium | reverse complement strand
CAAATTGCAAAACCAACGCTTTATCTCGACCTGGAGCTTCGGGAAGACTGGTTCAAACTGGAAGATGCACAATCCTATCTCTCAGGTCACGCCGAAAAGTGCATCATCATTGACGAGATTCAAGTGCGTCCAGAATTGTTCGCGTTGTTAAGGGCATTGACCGACCAAAGACGAGAGCCTGCACGATTCATTTTGCTCGGCTCGGCCTCTCCGCATATTGTAAAACTCAATACTGAAACACTTGCCGGGCGCATTGCTTACCACGAGTTGCCACCCTTTTCTTTTTCGGAGATCCGCCACCTTTTTTCACAGGAGGAGCATTGGTTGAGGGGTGGTTTCCCAGGTTCACTGCTCGCTACGGAGGCGTTTATTAGCCGAAAATGGCTTGATGATTTCACAGAGACGTTTATCCATCGCGACCTTTCCAGATTGGGTTTTGCGGTGCCAGGGGGCATTTTGCGCAATATGCTCTCCATGTTGGCACACTTGCATGGGAGTATGTTCAATGCAAGTGCATTGGCTGCTTCGCTGGGGGTATCGCAACCGAGTGTAAACAAATACCTTGAACTTTTGGAAGGCAGTTTCTTGATTCGTCGCCTCCCACCATACTTTGTCAATTTGGGAAAGCGCCTGACCAAATCGCCCAAACTTTATCTTCGCGACAGTGGATTGCTCCATTATCTTTTGCGTGTGTTCGACATGGAACAACTGCGTGGAAACCCTGCCTTAGGCAATTCTTGGGAGAGTTATGTGATTGAACAAATCATTCGCGAAGCCCCTGAGTTTTCCGACTTTTTCTATTACCGGACACAGCATGGCGCAGAAGTGGATTTGCTGATGATTACTCCAAGCGGTAAAAAAGTATGTATTGAAATCAAGTTTTCCGTTGCTCCTGTTATCACAAAAGGCCTTTATCAGAGCATTGAGGATATTAAGCCAGATTTTAAATATGTCATTACACCGGGAGGGGAACGCTTTGATCGTAACGATGGGCTACGTATTTGCCCCTTATCCGTTTTTTTGGAAAAAGAATTACCCTTATTTGATTGAAGAAAAATAGCGGCTAACGCATATCTTCGCCCCGCTTGCCATTTGCCAAATCCTGTATCACGGAGCTGCCAAATCCGCCAATCAACAACACCCCAAATCCACAAATCCATTAAGTATGGCTTCCCTCACTCCCTACCAAGGTGCATTAGGCCTGCAACGCGCCGCACACCTTTTGCGCCGCACTTGCTTCCGCTACAACAAACAGCGCGTTGACCAGTTGGCTTCCATGAATGCCGACCAAGCGGTGAACAGCCTTTTGGCGCTCAACCCCTTGGAGCTGGACCAGCCTATATTCGACGACCCCAACACCCCCACCATTGAGCAAGTGAAATGGCTAATTCCGACCGGTCAAGCCTTTCCCACAGATCAGGAGTATTATCTCCAGTATCGGGTGATTGGCTGGTGGCTCAATGAGTGTGTCGAAGACACTGGGATTGGCCATAAAATGGCTTTCTTTTTCCACCAGTTTTTTGCCGCCAACATCACCACCTACAACCACGCAGATTTCTTTGACTATCTGTCGCTATTGCGTTGGAGCGCGGTCGGAAACCTCAAAAAATTGGCGACCAAAATCGTGTCCGACAACACGATGCTGCTCTACCTAAATGGCCACCAAAATTCAAAATATAGCCCCAACGAGAACTTTGCCCGCGAATTTTTTGAACTTTTCACCATCGGAAAAGGCCCGCAAATTGGCCCGGGCGACTACACCAACTACACCGAAGACGACATTGTGCAGGCGGCACGGGTGTGTACCGGCTGGAGGTTTCAATCTACCCGACTCAACTTAGACCCTGAAACCAATATCCCGCGCGGCACTACCTCGCTTTCCCGCCACGATACGGGCAACAAAACGTTCAGCAGCAAATTTCAAAATACCGTCATTACAGGCGCCACTACCGCTGCCGCTATGTACACCGAATTAGACGCGTTTGTGAACATGGTATTTGCCCAACCAGAAACCGCCCGCAATTTTGTGCGCCGCATTTACCGCTATTTTGTCCACACCAACATCACAGCAGAAATTGAGCAAGACATCATCGAGCCACTGGCTGATTCCCTGCGCACGAACGGATACGAGATCATCCCAATGATGCGCAAACTGCTCAAAAGCCAGCATTTCTACGACATGGACGACTCGGTTAACGCCGACGAAATTATCGGGGGCATTATCCGCTCACCACTCGAACTAGCCCTTCAATCCATCACCTTTTTCGGCATCACCATCCCTAGCCCTTATACTGAAAACGTCAAACACTACTTCACTTTTTACGGTCAAGGCGTGTACGAACGGATGCTGGGTCTTGCAAATCTCAACCTCTTTTACCCCCCCGATGTGGCAGGCTACCCGGCATACCACCAGGAGCCGGAGTACAGCCGCAATTGGTTCAGTTCGACCTCCATTATTTCACGGTACAAACTGCCGCAAATGCTCTTAACGGGCAAACGCTCTGTTGGCGGCTCGCCCAACAGCAGCATCGGCATCAAACTCGATATCGTGCCCTGGATAAAAAACAGCGGTATCACACTTGATCCGTCCAACCCGTACCAATTAGTAAAGGATTTGCTCGAATATATGCTACCCGTTAAGGTGGACACTGACCGTTTCAACTATTTCTACGATCAGGTTTTCCTCAACGGGCTGCCCCCCTCCGACTGGACCTACGAGTGGCAAAATTATCTGGCCACGAACAACCAGACCGAGGTGAAAATCCCGCTGGAGCGGCTAATCTACCACATCATGTACTCGCCAGAGTATCAGACTTTTTGAGTTTCAAGTGGCAAGTTTCAAGTGACAAGTTTCAAGCGGCAAGTTCGCAAGCGTACTCCACTTGAAACTTATAGCTTATGACTTGTAACTTTTTTCAAAAGCGCCGTCTGTAGCGGCAACCGTCGCCTTGCAGCGCCACTTTAACTGCAAGGCGACTTTTTTTAACCACCTTTTCTCTATCATTTCTATCATGAAATCTTTATTAACATTCATCCTCGCGGTTTTCTGCCTCCAAATCTCCTTTGCTCAAACTGAAACGCCCAAAGCGGAAGAGCCCCCCAAAGACTGGACGATCGGGGGCACTTTTGGGCTTGACCTCACGGGCACTTTTCTCAAAAACCCTCGCTTGGGTGCGGGCGACAACCGTATCGGTTTTGGCGGGCTCATCGGCCTTAGCGCCAACCTAAAAAAAGCGAAATATTTTTGGAACAACAATGCTGCGCTTCAACTTGCTGCACAACGCATCGGCCCAAAAACAAAAGATGACGGCAGCACTAATCCCTTTCAAAAAAACCTTGATATCCTCCGTCTCGGCTCTCGTTTTGGGTACAGCATTGTAGGCGATAAAATTTTCGCAGCCATTGACGGCACCGCCGAATCTCAGATTTTGCCCACCTACGTTGACAACTTCGTCACGGGCGCAGATTCCAACTTGCTGTCCGAATTTCTCTCTCCAGCACGCTTTGCCATTGCGCCGGGTATTGATTACAAACCCACCAAAAATCTGTCGTTTTTTCTCTCCCCGGCCAGTTTTAACCTAATTTATGTGGGCAACGATGCCCTCGCCTCGTTACCTAACGAGCCGCTCGGTAATGAAAAATACAAGAACAACCGCTTTCAATTAGGCTACTCGCTCAAAGCGGAATACGTCAACAAATATTTCAAAGACCGCGTGGCGGTATCTTCCAAATTTGCTTGGTTTGCCGATTACAAAGAGAACCTGAACGGCAATGTTTTGTGGCAAAACGCCCTTGATGTTCAAATCTTCAAGGGCCTTTCACTCGGGTTGTTCGGAGATGTGTTCTACGATCACTTCACACTTGTGCAGGTAGAAAGGGTGCCCGCTGGTACCCGCCCGGATGCTCTTGGCCCGTATTTAGGCCGGAAGCCATCTTATACCGGAGGCTTCCTGTTGAAGTACAACAAGATTTTCTAAAGAATATCGCTTCGTAAGTGGCGTTCGATGCCTTGATCAAGGTCAGTTTCAAACCCTTGTCCACGTTTACTAAACCCCAAAAAGGTTTAGTAAACGTTCAAATTATGTCAAGTTTTGATGTTACAACGGAACGAATCATTCGACCGCGTTCTTAAAACAGGTACCCCCAAAATTCCTTTTTCTTCTTCGCCCCTTTTTTCGTCTTTTTCACAAATGCCGGGTCACTTGGGTTGCTCCCTACGTTGGCTCGATTAAAGCCAACCACCACATAAGTGTAATACTCGCCGTCAATGGCCGTGTAATCTTCAAAAAACCATTTGTCCGCGTAAAAAGGGGTGAACCCCAACAGGTTGCGCGGATTGTCGAACTTCCCGACGCCCTCCCCATCGAAACGGTAGAGGGCGAAATAAAAAGGCATTTCATCGCCGGATAGAAGCTGACAAAGATTCCAGGTAAGTTTCACGGTTCGGGACGTTCCTTCTACCCTGCAAATAGTGGCAGTAGCTGGAGTGGCTTTGGAAAGCGAGGGCATCGGCGGCACCAGCGCGGGGTATCTCCAAAGCGAATTGATAAGGGTGTCTTGTATGCCGAGCGGGTTTCGCAAGAGGGGTTTTACGGAGAAAAACACACTGCCGCTCACATTCGGATTGGAACGGTTAAGGGTAATTTGATCGCTGATTTCTTCTTCTTTCTCCCAGTTTGGGTCGTTGGCAGAATTATCAATTTTATAGGCCGCGTGGCCAATGTATAGTTGTTTGCCGTAGAGGTGCTTGCTCCACCAATCCACGAGAATCTCGTAGTCCGCCGGAGGGTATCCGATGCTCCAGTAAATTTGCGGGGCAACGTAATCAATCCAGCCTTTTTCGAGCCAAAGCAGGACGTCGGCGTAGAGGTCATCGTAGCAGGTCACCCCCGCGCGGGTGTCGGAGCCGCGCTCGGGGTCTATTTCCTTATTGCGCCAAACGCCAAAGGGGCCGATGCCAAATTTGACGTAGGGCTTGTATTTTTTGATGGTTTTCGACACACCTTCAATGAGCAGGTTGATGTTGTTGCGCCGCCAATCTCCTATATCGGTGAAATCGTGGTCGCCCGAAGCGAAGGCGTTGTAGTCGTCGAGCGCGTCGTCAAGACTGAGGTTCTTTTCCTTGTAGGGATAAAAATAATCGTCGAAATGTATGCCGTCCACATCGTAGCGCTGCACGATGTCTTTCACCACATTGGTCAAATATTGGCGCACTGAAGGACTGGCGGGATTGAAATACCACTTTTTGCCATAGCGGTAAAACCACTCGGCTTTGCGCCGATCAGGCAGCGAACGCAGCGGGTGCAGCGAGTCGAGTGCCGAGATGTCGAGGTCGAAAGTAGCGCGGTAAGGGTTGAGCCAGGCATGGAATTCCATGCGGCGGTTGTGCGCCGATTTGATCATATACTCCAGCGGATCGAAGAGAGAATCGTCGAGCATTGCGCCCTGGTGGCCGACCAGGAATTTGCTGAGCGGCACTGTTTTCGATTTGTAGAAAGCATCGCCGGCAGGGCGTATCTGCACGAACACGGCGTTCATGTTCATGGCCTTCAGGATGTCCAACAAGCTGTCGAACTCCGTTTTTATTTCTGCAGAAGAAAGCCCTGGCCGCGAAGGGAAGTCAATGTTCGCCACTGTGGCCACCCAGGCGCCGCGCAGTTCCGCCGGGGGAGATGATGAAGCTTTTTGGGCATAAGTTACGGTTTGGGACAAGCAGAAAACCGAAAAGAAAAGGAGCAGTAGTCGCAAAGGAATGTTCATAAACTAGGTGGTTTTGGGGGTGAAAGTAGGAGTTTCTCTTTGTATGGTTGCATTACCTGGCTGTTGGAAAATTACAAGGTCGGTTTCCCCGCTATTTTTTTGGAATTTTGCACTTTGAACACAAATTTTTTCAACCAACATGGGGCAACCCTGAATTTTTCAACCCACGATTTTAGTCTAATGGTGCTAAGTCAAGAATTTTCAACCGCGACTTAAGTCTAAGGGTGTTAAGTTAAGCGTATGTGCTGAATTTTTCAACCCACGACTTCAGTCGTGGGACTGGTCCAGGCGATGGTTCGCGGAACCGATTTAACGGTTTTATACAAGAAAACCGATAAATAGGTTCCGTTTCGCGCTCTAGCCTTAAAGCCCACGACTGAAGTCGTGGGTTGAAAATTCGGGATGACCCAACTTCAGATACCTCTCACATGGATTTCCCACGCCCTATCCCCGTCCTCGAACTCGCCCTGCGTTTTAACGCCCAAATCATTGGGGATGAAACACTTGCTGCCACCGGCATCAACGAAATCCACAAAGTGCGCCCGGGCGACGTAGCGTTTTCTGACGTGAAAAAATATTTCCAAAAAACCCTTGAAAGCGATGCCACGGTGCTGCTGCTCAATGCCCCTGTGGAGTGCCCGCCCGGCAAAGCTATCCTCCTGGTCGAAAGCCCATTCGAGGTTTACGATGAACTTGTGCGCGAACACCGCCCTTTCGAGCCGCTCAGCGAAACCATCAGCAGTCGCGCCGAGATCCATCCCACGGTCATCATCGAGCCGGGTGTGGTCATTGCAGCCAACGTGCGCATTGGGGCGCATTCCTACATTCAGGCCAACGCCTACATTGGGGAGTACACCACTATTGGCGAACAGTGCATCATTGGCCCCGGCGCGATCATTGGTCCGGATGCTTTTTATTTCAAAAAACTGCCCGACGGTTCGTTTAAAAAATGGCGCAGTGGCGGGCGTGTTATCATTGAAAATCAAGTAGATATTGGCGCAGGCTGTACCATTGCCAAAGGGGTGAGCGGCGACACGATCATCGGCGAGGGTTCGAAACTCGACTGCCAAATCCACATTGGCCACGGTGCAGTGATCGGGAAAAATTGCTTGTTTGCAGGCCAGGTCGGAATCGGCGGCAAAACCGTGGTGGAAGACAATGTGGTGCTGTACGGACAAGTGGGCGTGGCGCAGGCAGTACACATCGGGCAGGGCGCGTTGGTGTCGGCGAAGGCCGGCGTTTCCAAGGATTTGGAGGGCGGAAAAGCTTACTTTGGCATTCCTGCAGATGAGGCACGGACGAAGTACCGGGAATTGGCTGCGTTGCGGCAATTGCCGGATTTTTTGAAAAATCAACCTCCTACAAAATGATTGCTGCCGCTTTTCCGACAAATTGGAGCAAAGCAGGGCGCATCGGCAGAGAACCACTAGGGGCGTAGGCATTGAGGTGTCGTAATTTTGTGCATTCAAAATAATGCTGCAATGCTGGCTCGCGAGAAAAAATGATTTTTGAATTGATTTTGAGAAATTTTCTCAAATTATCTTCATTTTTGAAAATAAAAGCGACTTTTGAACCTTCAAGTTCAAAAAACGAGTCATGCTTATAGAATTTACGGTTGGAAATTACCGCTCTTTCAAAGATAAAAAAACGCTGCGCATGGATGCGGCTTCGTCGGTCAGCGAGCATCGTGAAAATTTGATTTCAGCGGGTAAATATAAACTGTTGCGCAGTGCGGTGCTTTATGGTGCTAATGCGAGCGGTAAGTCGAATTTGTTAATGGCATTAGGAGTGATGCGTTCTGAGCTATTGACATCCGCACTGAGGAGTTCAATATGGGAAATACCAATACACCCTTTTTTACTGAACACTTCTACTGAACAAGAGCCCTGTTATTTTGAAGTGGTATTTTTATTGGGTGATATCCGTTATCGTTATGGATTTGAAGCTGACAAAAGCCAGTATCAAGGAGAGTGGCTTTTTGAATCTAAACGTGAAAAAGAGAAGCCACTTTTTATTCGTGAACAAAACAATATTCAAATAAGTGCAAAATTAGCAGAAGCAAAAGGGTTGGAAAAACGAACAAAATTAAAATCTCTATTTTTATCTGTTTGTGATCAGTTTAATGTAAAAGTTGCATCTGAGATATTATCTTGGTTTCAATCTTTAGAAATTGTCATAAACGATGATTTTCAAAGATACAGAGAAACTACTATTGAACATTTAAAGTCAAATGAAGGCAAAGAATGGCTTATTAAGTTTGTAAAGAATGTTGATTTAGGAATTGAAGATGTCTTTATTAAAACGGAAAACTTTGGCCCTGACGATGTTATCGAACCCTCGAACAACTCAGGTGTTTCAATAAATACGGTTCATAGCAAATACGCTGCAAATGGCGAAGTTTCAGGACAGGCAGAGTTTAATATGCGTGAATTTGAGTCTTCAGGTACAAATAAGTTTTTCAATGTCTCAGGGCTTTTATTTGGATGCCTCCAAAACGGCGGCCTCTTCATAGCTGACGAACTCGACGCAAAACTCCACCCCCTCATGACCCGCGCAATCGTTCGCCTATTCAATGACCCCGCCACAAACCCAAATAACGCGCAACGCCTCTTCGCCACACACGACCCTAACCTGCTTAGCCACGCCAACGACCG